>NZ_BAAGZM010000347.1:0-4461 GCF_054778495.1 Hymenobacter agri | reverse complement strand
GGCTCCAAATACCTGCGCCTGATGCTCTGGACGCAGGTGTACGCCCGTTACAATGAGAACAACACCGGCACGCTACGGGCGCCCAACCAGCCCAAGGAAAGCCAGGTTGACTTCGGTATCCGGCGCTCGCGCATGGTACTCATTGCCCAGCTCAACCCGCGGTTTCTGGTGTATACGCACCTGGGTATCAACAACCAGAATTCGGTGAGCGGCGGCGTGTCGCCCACCGTGGATGGCAAAAAGCCGCAGTTCTTCATTCACGAAGCCGTGACGGAGTACAAGGTGAACAAGTACCTGAATCTGGGGGCGGGCCTGCACTACTACAACGGCATTTCGCGCCTGAGCAGCGCCAGCACCACCAGCATTCTGCCGATGGACCTGCCGCTCACCAATTTCCCCACCATCGACGCGCTCGACCAGTTTGCGCGCTGGATTGGGGTGTACGCCAAGGGCCGCATCGGCAAGTTCGACTACCGCGTGTCGATGAGCGACCCGTTCCTGACCGGGCTGCCCGGCTCGGGCTCGGGGGCCTACGTGGTGGGCGGCGTGCAAACCGGCAACCCGCTAGGGCTGGGCGTCACCAATGCGGCTACCGGCATTAACACCGGTACCAATACGGCGCAGTATAACCCGCAGAATACCAGTCATGTGTATCAGGGCTATTTCAGCTACAACTTCCTGGAGCCCGAGGCCAACCTGCTGCCCTACACGCAGGGCACCTACCTGGGTACCAAGCGGGTATTCAGCGTGGGCGCGGGCTTCATGTATAACAAGGACGGCATGTATTCGCGCTCGGCCAGCAACTCGGTGAACGTGAATACCATTGCGCCCGGGGCCGACCTCTACACCGTGGTGCCCACCGAGAAGCACGACATCAAGCTTTTCGGCGTCGATGCCTTTTACGACGCGCCGCTCGATACCACCTCGCGCACGGCCCTCACGCTATATGGCGTGTACTACAACTACAACTTCGGCCCAAACTACGTGCGCTACGTGGGCGGCGAAAACCCCGGCTACGGCGCATCGGCGCTGCGCGGCAACGCGGTGCCCCAGTCGGGCACGGGTGGCGTGTTCTACGGCCAAGTGGGTTTGCTGCTGCCCAAGAATCTGCTCGGCCCCAAGGCTCGGCTGCAGCCCTACGTGGCCTATCAGCACGCCAACTACGAGGGGTTGAAAACCAGCGACGGCAGCACCAAGGGCGTGAATATCACCGATGCGGGCGTGAACCTGCTGCTCGATGGGCACAACGCCAAAGTCACGCTCAATTACCGCGCCCGGCCCGACTTCACCAACGTGAACGACCTCAAATACCGCCCCGAAATCACGCTGCAGACGCAGGTATTTCTGTAGGCCCGCCGGCCGTTGCTTCGCTTGAATTGCTAACCCTTTTTTCTTCACTAACGGAATGGAACAGAGCTTGAAACCGCCCTACGGCGCGGCGGCGGCGGCAGATGCCGCCATTGCGCACGACAACAACACCACGTCGAACAGCACCATCTGGCAGGTCATTACGGCCTCGTCGGTGGGCACCGTGATTGAGTGGTACGACTTCTACATCTTCGGCTCGCTGGCGGCCATCATCGGGCCGGTGCTGTTTGGCTCGAAGGGCAAGATTGAGGACACGCTGCTGGGCGCGCTGGCTGTGTTTGGGGCGGGCTTCGTGGTGCGGCCGTTCGGGGCCATGTTTTTCGGCCGTCTCGGCGACATGATTGGCCGGAAGTACACCTTCCTCGTGACACTGCTGATTATGGGCGGGGCCACGTTCATCACGGGCCTCATTCCGAGCTACGACAAAATCGGGCTGGCCGCACCGGCCATTGTGGTGGTGCTGCGCCTGTTGCAGGGCCTGGCCCTGGGCGGCGAGTACGGCGGGGCCGCCACCTACGTGGCCGAATACGCCCCCGATGCCAAGCGCGGCTACTTCACCAGCTTTATTCAGATTACCGCCACCGGCGGCCTCATTCTCAGCATTTCGGTGATTCTGATTACCCGCAAGCTCATGGGCGAAGATGCCTTTAAGGAGTGGGGCTGGCGCATTCCGTTCCTGCTCTCGGGCTTCCTGCTGGTGGCTTCGTACTATATCCGCCGCAAGCTGCACGAGTCGCCGCTGTTTGCCAAGGCCAAGGCCACCGGCACCACCAGCAAAAGCCCCCTGCGCGATTCGTTCATGAATCCCGTGAACCGCCGCCTCGTCCTCATCGCCCTGTTCGGCGTGACGATGGGCCAGGGCGTGATTTTCTACACCAGCCAGTTCCAGGCCTTCACCTTCATGAACGCCACCCTCAAGCTCGATATCGTGCATTCGAGCATTATCATGGTGGTGGCCATGCTGCTGGCCACGCCGTTGTTCGTGTACTTCGGCTCGCTGTCGGACCGCATTGGCCGGAAAAAAATCATCATGACGGGCATGATTTGCGGTGCACTGTTCACCATTCCGCTGTTCTATGGCATCAAGGCGTTTGCCGGGCCGCTCACCGAAATCACGCCCGCCACGGTGGATGCCGCTGGCAAAGCCGTGCCCGCCGTGATGAAAGCCCTCACGCCCAACATTCCGGCCATGATTGCGCTGGTGTTCTGCCTCGTGCTGTTCGTGACGATGGTGTACGGCCCCATTGCCGCCTACCTGGTGGAGCTGTTCCCGACCAGCGTGCGCTACACTTCGCTCTCGGTGCCCTACCATATTGGCAACGGCGTATTCGGCGGCTTCGTGCCGCTCATCGCGACCTCCATCGGCGTGTGGGCCGCGGCGCAGCCGGCCGGCACCTTCGCCAAGGAGCACAGCAGCCTCGTGGGCCTGATTTATCCGGTCGTGATTGCGCTCATCTGCTTCTTCGTGGGCACGGCCCTGATGAAAGACGTGCGCAACGTGAAACTGATTGACGACCAGCCTGCCGCCTAGTTTCCGGCTCGTTGCGGAACGATAGAAAAGTCCGCCGGGCCCCGCGCCCGGCGGACTTTTTCTTAGATTGAAGGCATACTCATCTCAATCCCCGCCATGATTCCACCCACTTCGCCCTCGCCCTCGGCCCGCCCGGCCCCGCGCCGCGGCCCGAAGCTGCTGTTTCTGGCGGTGCTTTTCGGGGTGCTGCTCAACTACCCGCTGCTGGCCGTGTTCGACCACGACGGGCGCGTGGTTGGGGTGCCGGTGTTCTACCTCTACGTGCTGCTGACGTGGCTGGCGCTGGTGGCGCTGACGGGCTGGCTGGTGCGGAAAAGGAGTGGGGCGGAGGAGGAAAGCTAGAACGTTATTCACCCATTCAGCAATTCATTCACCCATTGTAGCAATGTCCAAGCTGCTCGTCATTGGTTTTTCCTTCGGCTACCTGGCCCTGCTGTTCGGCGTGGCCTACGCGGCTGAGCGCCGGTCGGCCGCCCGGAAAAGCCTTGTGAGCAACCCTTATGTATACGCCTTGAGCATGGCCGTATACTGCACGGCCTGGACGTATTACGGCTCGGTGGGGCGGGCGGCGCACAGCGGGCTGCAATTCGTGGGTATCTATCTGGGCCCCACGCTGCTGGCTCCGGCCTGGTGGCTGGTGCTGCGCAAAATTATTCGGGTAAGCCGGCAGCAGCGGCTTACCTCTATTGCCGATTTCATTTCGGCCCGCTATGGCAAGAGTGCCGGGCTGGGCGCGCTTGTTACGGTGGTGTGCGTCCTGGGCATCGTACCCTACATCGCCTTGCAGATTAAAGCCATTGCGGCTTCCTTCGTCACGCTCACGGGCAGTGGGGCGGGGGTGGGCGGGCCGGCGGCCACTACGGCCCTATACACGGCCGGGGCGCTGGCGGTGTTTACCATCCTGTTCGGGGTGCGTTCGGTGGAAGCCACCGAGCGGCACGAGGGCATTGTGCTGGCCGTGGCCGTCGAAAGCCTGCTGAAGCTGGTGGCGTTTCTGGTGCTGGGCGGCTTCGTCACGTTCGGACTGTTCCACGGGTTCGCCGACGTGTTCGACCAGGCGGCGGCAGAGCCGGCGCTGCGACAGCTGTTTACGCTGAAAGGCTCGGGCACGAGCGGGGCCGAATGGTTTACGCTGCTGGTGCTGAGCATGGCGGCGGTGCTGCTGCTGCCGCGGCAGTTTCAGGTGGCAGTGGTGGAGAACGTGGACGAAAACCACCTGCGCAAGGCCATGTGGCTGTTTCCGCTCTATCTCATCATCATCAACCTGTTTGTGCTGCCCATTGCCTTCGGCGGGATGCTGAAGCTGGGCCGCTCCGGCCTCGATGCCGATACCTACGTGCTGGCGCTGCCGCTGGCGGCCGGTCACTCCTGGCTGGCACTGCTCACTTATTTGGGCGGGCTGTCGGCGGCCAGCAGCATGATTATCGTCGAAACTGTGGCCCTGAGCGTGATGATGAGCAACCACCTGCTCATGCCGCTGCTGGTGCGCGTGCCCGCCGCCCGCTCGCAAGGCCAAGCGCGCTGGTTTGCCTACCTCGGCCGCGTGGCCCTCGAAAGCCGCC
>NZ_BAAGZM010000346.1:0-4464 GCF_054778495.1 Hymenobacter agri | reverse complement strand
AGCCTGCGGGCCGGTGGCCGCCGGGCGGGTGGTGCCGCAGGCGGGCAGGGCCAGCAGCAGGGCCAGCGTCATTTTTGCCGAAAAATCAATCATATAGTGCAGGATAGTGAAATTAAGCGGCTGTGGGCGACCACCGCGCCGGTAGGCCGGGCGCAACATGCGGCCGGTCGCGGTTCAAAACGTAGCTTTACGGCCGAACAATGAATGTCGCCCGCTACATCTCGCACAAAATCGACGGCGGGGCCGATTCCGGCTCCTTCACGTCGTCGGTCACAAAAATAGCCATCATCAGCATTGCCATGGGCTTGGCAGTGATGGTGGTGTCGTTTGCCATTCTGCAAGGGTTTCGCAACGAGATTCAAAACAAGATTTTCTCGTTTGGCGCGCACCTGCAAATCTCGCGCTACGACACCAACAACTCGCTCGAAGTGGCGCCCATTCCCGGCCCGCGCCTGGTGCAGCAGCTGCACGAGTTTCCGGAAGTGAAGTCGACGCAGCCCTTCGCCGTGAAAACGGCCATCATCAAAACGCCCGATGAGGTGATGGGCGTGGTGCTGAAGGGCATTGCTGAAACCGACGGCCCCTCGCCCATGCGCCAGAACCTGGTGGCCGGTAAGTTCATCGGCTTCCCCGATTCGGCGGCCAGCGACGACGTGCTGATTTCGCGCAAAGTGGCCGACAAGCTGCGGCTGAACGTGGGCGATAAAACGCTGTTTTACTTCATTCAGAACCCGCCGCGTATCCGCCCATTTCGGGTGAGCGGTATCTATTCGACGGGCCTCGACGAGTTCGACGAAGTGTACGTCATCGGCGATATTCGCCAGATTCGGGGACTGAACTCGCCGGCGTGGGCCGACTCGCTGGTGGGCGGCATGGAAGTCGTGCTTAAGGACTTCAAAACCCTCGACGCCACGGCCGACAAGTTCTACGAGCGGCTGCCCTACGATTTGAAAATCGACAAAATCACCGACCAGTACGCCCAACTCTTCGATTGGCTGCAACTGCTGAACCGCAACGTGGTGATTTTCCTGATTCTCATCATCTTCGTGGCCACGTTCAATATGGTGGCCACCATCTTCATCATGATTCTGGAGCGCACCAACATGATTGGGATTCTGAAGGCACTCGGGGCCACGGACAACCAGATTCGGCGCATGTTCTTCTTCCGGGGGCTGTCGCTCACGGTGCGCGGCATGCTCATCGGCAACGCGGTGGCCGTGGGTTTCTGCGCCATCCAATACTACTTTCACGTCATCCCGCTCGACCCCGAGAACTATTACATGGACCGCGTGCCGATTTCGTGGGACCCGGAAATGCTGCTGATTTTGAACGGAGCCACCTTCGCCGCCTCGCTGCTGGCCGTGCTGATTCCGACGTATCTGATTTCGCGCATCAAGCCGGTGGTGGCCATCAAGTTCGACTAACTGTCTGAACCGTAGATTTCCGCAGATTAAACGGATAAGAACGGATTCGAGCGAAGCCAATTCCCATCGTCAATTCCAAAATAAAAAGCAGAAGGCCCGCACGGTTAATGTGCGGGCCTTCTGCTTTTACCGGAAACGCGTTGTAAGTAATGCGCCGAAAGAATCCGTTCTTATCCGTTTAATCTGCGAAAATCTGCGGTTCAGACAAGATACCGGCTTTGCAGCACCAGGTTCGGGTCGGGGCAGAGGGCGGCCCACTTGTCGCGCTCGCTGGGGCGGGCCACGCCGGGGAAGTCGCCCGAGTGGTGGCCCATGTTGGCCACCAGCTGAAAATGCAGGTGCGGCGGCCAGTCGCCGTTTTCGGGGAAGGGGCCGACTGTGGCGAAAGCTTCGCCTTTTTGCAGCGACTGGCCCACGCGCAGCGCCTGCCACTCGGCACGGCTCAGGTGGCCGTAGAGGCTATAGAACACGGTGCCTTCGAGCTCGTGCTGGAGGATGACGGTGGGACCGTAGTCGCCGAAGTTGTCGTTGTCGGCCAGGCTGTGCACCACGGCGGGCAGCGGCGCGAGCACGGGCGTGCTGGCTGGCACCCACACATCCACGCCCAAGTGGAGCGAGCGGGCTTCTTCGGCCGCACCGGGGCCGAAATGCGCGCTGCGACGGTAGATGACGCGGTTTTCGAGGTAGCCGCCTACGCCCACGGTGGCGTGGGCAGCGGCCAGCAGCTGGTTTACCAGCGCGTCGAAGGCGGCGGTGTCGCGCAGGTCGGCGTTGGCGACAATGGGGTTGCTGGCCGAAAAATCGAGGCGCGTAACGGTGGCGGCGTTGAGGTCGAGGGGCAGCACGGGGCCGAATTCGGCGGCGTGGCGGCGTAGGAGGGAGGGGAGAGTCAAAGCAGGAAAGTTGGCGTCGAATGAAGAAGCCCGCATTTGCAAACCACGCGGGGCGAAGTACTGTTGAGGGCGGGAAGCGGCAAGTTACCTTTGCGGGCGAAGTTGGCTGGGCCGCGGCCCGGCCCAACGTTCAACCTTTTGTTCAATTGCCCGCGCCGGACGGCCGCATTCGCCCTAATCCGTACGCCCCGTTAGTCCCACCCTTATTCCGCATGAGTTACCAGACCCTGACCGTAGTTGCGCTGACCCAGGAAACCGCCGATACCGTTACCATCCATCTCGAACGGCCCGACCGCCAGCCCATTGCCAGCCGGCCGGGCCAGTTCCTCACCCTGATTCTGCCCTGCGGGCCGGGCGGCAAAAAGGAGCGCCGCGCCTACTCGCTCAGCAGCACCCCCGCCGACGCCCCGCGCCTGTCCGTGACGGTGAAGCGCGTGCCGGGCGGCCTCGTGAGCAACTATTTGCTTGATACTGTGCAGGTGGGCCAGCAGCTGGAGGTAATGGAGCCGCTGGGTAATTTCACGCTCGCGCCCAGCCCCAAGGCGGCGCGCTCGCTGGTACTCATCGGCGCCGGCTCGGGCATCACCCCGCTCATGTCGATGCTGAAGGCCGTGCTGGCCGGCGAGCCCAACAGCCACGTGCTGCTCATTTACGGCAACCGCAACGAGGAATCGGTGATTTTCCAGCAGCAGCTCGCGGCCCTCGAAGCCAGCGCGGGCGGCCGCCTGCAGGTGGAGCACGTGTACAGCCAGCCCTTGCAGCCCATGGCCCCGCACCGCCACACCGGCCGCCTGAACCGCACCAGGCTGCTGCGCATTCTGGAGCAGCGCCACCAGTTTCCGGCCGAGCAGGCCGACTACTTCCTCTGCGGCCCCGAGGGCCTGATGGCCGAAGCCCGCGCCGCCCTCGACCTGCTGAAGGTACCCGAGGCCCGCATCCGCCGCGAAAGCTTCGTGGCCGCCGCCGACAATGCCGAGGTAGCCGCCAACCAGCCCAACGGCCACGGCGACGTAACCGCCAACGCCTCCGACGAAGTGAAAGCAACCCGCACCGTTACCCTGCAGTACGAAGGCAGCGAGTACCAGATTGAGGTGCCCAAAGGCAAAACCATTCTCGAAACCGCCCTCGACCAGGACATCGACCTGCCGTATTCCTGCCAGGCTGGCCTGTGCACGGCCTGCCGCGGCAAGTGCCTCAGCGGCCAGGTGCATCTCGACGAGCGCGAGGGTCTGTCCGATTCGGAAATGAAGCAGGGCTACATTCTGACCTGCGTGGGCCACCCGATGACCGATGACGTGGTAATTGAGATTGGGTAAGCATCGGAACAAGTAACCGGAACGTCATGCTGAGCGCAGCCGAAGCATCTCTCCCGCAGAACTAATCCCGACGATTGAGTTTGCTGCCACGGGAAAGATACTTCGGCTGCGCTCAGCATGACGTTCTGTTTTTGTTTCGAATGCCCATAAACTCTTCTCAATTTATCCACCCACCCCGCCACCATTCTGCGTACCTGACAGCCCCAGCCGGCGCACCCGCCGGCCCGCGTTTATACTTGTAAGATGATGCAACTTGTTGAACCCACCGCCGAGTCGGCCACCGATACCAGCCGCCCGCCGCGCCACTACCTGCCCGAAGAATTTGCCGTAACCGACTGGGCTACCATTGAGCCTTTTTTCCAGGAGCTGCAGGCTCGCCCCGTGCAGTCGGCGGCGGAGCTGGAGCGCTGGCTGCTCGACCGCTCCGAGCTGGAATCGGTGTTGAGCGAGGACCTGGCCTGGCGCTACATCCGCATGACCTGCGACACGCAGGACGCCGCCCGCGCCGAAGCCTTCCAGTATTTCGTGAACGAAGTGGAGCCGCAGGTGGCGCCCTACGACCACGCCCTGAACGAGAAGATGCTGGCCGTGCCCGCCCTGGCCGACCTCGACGCCAGCCGCTACGGCGTGTTTCTGCGCTCGGTGCGCCGGGCTTCGGAAATCTACCGGGCCGAAAACATTCCGCTGAAAACTGACATCAGCACTAAGCAGCAGCAGTACGCCGCTACCGTGGGTGCGATGAACGTAATCATAGCTGGCGAGGAGCTGACCCTGCCCCAGGCCGCCGACCGCCTCAAAAGCCCCGACCGGGCCGTGCGCGAGGCCGCCTGG
>NZ_BAAGZM010000345.1:0-4476 GCF_054778495.1 Hymenobacter agri | reverse complement strand
TGCACGGGCAGGCGCTCGGCGGGGGGGGGCGCGGCGCGCCGGTTCAGGCGTGGCAACAGGGCCAGCATCGCCACCAGCAGCCCACCAAAAATTATCCAGATATATCGCATGGCGCGGCAAAAAAAACGTCGGCGGGGCCGGGTAAGCCCTGCGCTAGGCCCTAACGGCGCGGGGTGCCGCTAGGTTGGAGGCAACCCGGCGGTCTTACTTTGTGCCCTTGCTAGTCCCTCAACTGATTCCGAATGCGTAGAAATTCCCCCGCCGCCCTGCGCGGCCTGGCCCTGGCCGGGCTGCTGGCCCGCCATTTGCCATTTGCCCAGGCCGCGCCCGCGCCCAAAGCCGCCGTGCCCTCGCTGCGCTACACGCTAAGCATGCCGCTGCCGCAGTCGCACTATTTTGAAGTGAAGATGGAGCTGGGCGGCTTCGGGGCCGACTACACCGACCTGAAAATGCCGGTGTGGGCCCCGGGCTCGTACCTAGTGCGCGAGTTCGCGAAAAACGTGGAGGGCTTTGAGGCCCGCACCGCCGCCGGCCAGCCGCTGGCCGTGGAGAAAATCAACAAGAACACCTGGCGCGTGAAGCACCCCAAGCAGGGCAGCTTCCGGGTGAGCTACCGCGTGTACGCGTTTGAGCTGAGCGTGCGCACGTCGTTCATCGACGCCGACCACGGCTACCTCAACGGCAGCAGCGTGTTCATGTACCCGGCCGATAACAAGATGCTGCCCAGCACCGTGGTGGTGCAGCCCGCCGCCGGCTGGGAGAAAGTGAGCACGGCCCTGCGCCCCGGCCCCGGCAAGTTCACCTACAAAGCCGCGAGCTACGACGAGCTGGCCGACTCGCCGATGGAAATCGGCAACCAGAAAATTCTGGAGTTCACCGCCAACGGCACCCCGCACCAAGTAGCCATGTACGGCCAGTACAGCGCCGACGATACCAAGCTGGTGGCCGACATGAAGCGCGTGGTGGAGGCCGCGCACGGCGTGGTGGGCCAGAACCCGCTCGACCACTACCTGTTTATCGTGCATAACCTGGAGCGCGGCGGCGGTGGCCTTGAGCACCTGTACTCGACCACACTCGAAGTGAGCCGCGCCACCTACGGCACCGACGCGGGCCTGAAGTCCTTCCTGGGCCTGGTGGCGCACGAGTATTTCCACCTCTGGAACGTGAAGCGCATTCGGCCGGTGGCGCTGGGGCCGTTCAATTACGACCAGGAGAACTACACGCACATGCTGTGGGTGAGCGAGGGCATGACCGAGTACTACTCGAAGCAGATTCTGGAGCGGGCCGGCGTGCTCACGCAGGCCGAGTATCTGGGCCGCCTCGGCAATGCCATTACGGAGGTGGAGAACACGCCCGGCAACCGCATCCAGTCGGCCGCCGAGTCGAGCTTCGATGCCTGGATTAAGTATTACCGGCCCAACGAAAACTCGAATAATACGCAAATCAGCTACTACTCGAAGGGCGACCTCATCGGCACCTGGCTTGATTTGAACATCGCGCAGGCCACCAACGGCAAGAAGCACCTCGACGATGTGATGCGCCTACTCTACGACACCTACTACCTGAAAGCCAAGCGCGGCTTCACCGACCAGGAGTACCAGGATGCCGTGGCCACCGTGGCCGGCCGCCGCTTCGACAGCTTCTTTCAGAACAGCGTGTACGGCACGCAGCCCATCGACTTCGCCACCGCGCTGGGCTATGCCGGCCTCACCCTCACGAGCACGCCCGCCACGCAGGGCACGCTGGGCGCCTCGTTCTCGAACCGCAGCGGCAAGCTGCTGGTAACGGCCGTAGAGCGCGACGGTGCCGCCTGGACCACCGGCCTCAGCGCCACCGACGAAATTGTGCTCATCAACGGCGCCGCCCCCAGCGAGGAAACCGTGAAGACCCTGGCCGGCGGCCCCGTGGGCAGCGAGGTAACCCTGCAAGTGCGCCGCGACGGCCTCCTGCGCGACCTCAAGCTGAAAATGCAGCCGGATACCGACCGCAAATTCACCATTCAGCCCGTGGCCAACCCCACGCCCGCCCAACAGGCCGTGCTGGCCAAGTGGCTGGGGAAGTAGAGGAGCGATAATTCCCTATTCGCAGGCGTAAAAAAAGCCCCGTGCAGCTGCACGGGGCTTTTTCGTGTGTGGCGTTGAACGGCCGCCTGAATCCGCGAAATCCGTCCAATACGTTAAAATCTGCGGTCCTTACTTGATGCGCTTCAACGCCACCTCGCGCACGGGTGCAATCACCAGCGGCACCTTCTCCACCTTCACCGAAGAGGTATCGAGGCCGAAATACTGGTCTTCGGAGGCGATGAACTGGCGGATATAGAAGTAGGCCTGCATCACGAGCTTCTCCAGGGTCGGGAAGTCGTTCTCGACGGAGAGGAATTTCTCCAGCACCACGAAGCGGAAATCGCCTGTGACGTGCTGCTTGTTCAGCGACTCGTAGCGCGAGGTGATGTCCACTTCCTTGTTGCGCACGAGGTCTTCGATTACCTTTCTGAAATACAGGTTGATGCGCTGCTGCACCCGGAAGCCGAGGCGGAAATTGATGCGGAACACGTCGTCCTTCGCCACTTCGGTCACCTTGTACTCCATCGTGTACGGCTCGTCGGTGGTGTCGACGTGGATAAACCAGTAGATGTCAGCGCGTTTGGGGCGCTTCTGGAAGATGGAGTAGATGATTTTCTGCTCAATCTCGGAGTTGCGCTCGGCCGAGGTGAGGAACACGAGGTGCGTCGAGTATTTCGGGATAGACTCGTCGTCGCTGAGCTGCTTGAGGGCGTCGACGTAGGGTTCCAGCTTCACGAATTCCGTGAGGCGGCGCTTGATGTAGAACGACTTGAGCCATACGTACATCACGGCCATGAGTGTGCCGCCAATGGCCAGCGACACCCAGCCGCCGTGCGGAAATTTAATCATGTTGGCAATCAGGAACGAGCCCTCGATGATGCCATAAAGCGCCGCGAATGCGAACACCAGCACCGGGGCTACCTTCTTGGCTTTCAGCCACACAGTGAGCAAAATGGTGGTCATCAGCATGGTGAGCGTGATAGCCAGGCCGTAAGCCGCTTCCATGTTGGTCGACTCACGGAAGTAGAGCACCACGCCGATGCAGCCGAAGAGCAGCAGCCGGTTCATGCTGGGTACGTAGAGTTGGCCCTTTACGTCGGTGGGGTAGTTGAGCTTCACTTTGGGCCACATATTCAGGCGAATAGCCTCGGCCACCAGCGTGAACGAACCCGTGATGAGAGCCTGCGAGGCGATGATGGCCGCAATGGTGGCCACGCTGATGCCAATGAGCAAAAACCACTGCGGCATGAGGGCATAGAAGGGATTTTTGCCGTTGAGCATCTGGCCCTGGTGGGCCAGCAGCCAGGCACCTTGTCCCAGGTAGTTAAGCAGCAGCGTGGTTTTCACAAAAGTCCAGCTGATGCGGATGTTGCCCTTGCCGCAGTGGCCCAGGTCGGAATACAGCGCCTCGGCCCCGGTGGTGCAGAGGAACACCGAGCCCAGCAGCCAGAAACCGCCGGGATAATGCACCAGCAGGTCGTAAGCGTAATAGGGGTTCACGGCCTTCAAAATGACTGGATTCTGCACAATCCAGCTCACGCCGAGCACGCCCAGCATGCTGAACCACAAGAACATAATCGGCCCAAAGGCTTTGCCGACAATCTGAGTGCCAAAGCTTTGCAGCAGGAACAGACCCGCAATAATGCCGATGACGATGTATACTACCACGTCCTGCGTGAGAGTAGGAAAGACGTTCTTCAGCCCTTCGACCGCCGACGACACCGAGATGGGCGGCGTAATCACGCCGTCGGCCAGCAGGGCCGAGCCGCCAATGATGGCCACGGCCGACAGCCAGGCCCCGCGCCGCCGCACCAGGGCGTAGAGTGAGAAAATACCGCCTTCGCCGTTGTTGTCCGCGTTCAGCGTGAGCAGCACGTACTTCACGGTAGTTTGCAGTGTCAGCGTCCAGATGACGCAGGAAATACCGCCGAGTACCAGGTGCGCGTCAATCAAATCGGGCACGGTGCCGCTCTTGAGGATGGACGACATCACGTAGAGCGGCGAGGTGCCGATGTCGCCGTAGATAATGCCCAAGGCAATCAGCAGCCCCGCCCCGGAAATGGCGGTGTGCGAATGTTTCGAATCGGAACTCATAGGAGGGTAAAGGTCTGGTATCGGGGGGAGGCAGCGACAATAAATGGTTTACGGGGCGCGAAGGTAGCAGATGCGGCCCGGCTCTGCCCGCTTACGGCGGCGGCCGGACATCGAGCAGAATAAATGAAAACGTTTGTCATCCTGAGCGCAGCGAAGGACCTTATCACGTTTGCACAATCGTAATAAGGCCCTTCGCTGCGCTCGGGATGACAGGCGAATTATTCATCACTCTCAAACGCTGCCGGGCCAGCGAAACCGGTTGCTTCTGCCGCGGCCTCCGCCGCTTCCTGGGCGGCGCGGCGCATGGCTTCGTCGGCCG
>NZ_BAAGZM010000344.1:0-4486 GCF_054778495.1 Hymenobacter agri | reverse complement strand
TGTGGCGCGCGGCAATGGCCTGGCTCACCAAAGCCGCCAGCTCGTTGAGCAACTGCTGCTCCTCGGCGCTGAACGAGCGCGCCTGCCGGTCGATAACGCAGAGCGTGCCCAGCGGCTGCTGGTCGGGCAGCAGTAGCAGCGCGCCGGCATAAAAGCGCAGCCCGTTATCGACGGCGGCGGTCAGGGCTTCGGCCGGAATGGCGGCGCCGGGCTCCAGCACGAGGTCGTGGTACACCACGGCCCGGGCTTGCTGAATAGCCGTGGAGCAGAGCGCGCACACGCGCGGCTGCCAGCGGTGGTGGGGCAGGCCGCAATTGGCGGGGTAATGCACGGCGTCTTCTTCCACCACGGCAATCAGCGAGATGGGCAGGCGGAAAACCTGGGCCGTAAGGGCCACAAACTCGTCGAATACCGGCTCGGTGAGAGCCGGCAGCACGTCGAAGGCGCGCAGGCTGCGCAACCGCGCGGTTTCGGTAGCCGGCAGTGGCGCGGCGGAAGGGGAGGGCATCATCGGGGCGATTCGGGGCGCGGTACGGCGCAAACATAAAGCATTAGCCCGACGCGGCCCGTCGGCTGGCTATGCCAAATTGTGTGCGGCCGCCCTACGGCTCAAGATGCTGCCACAGAAACTGCCACAGAACATAAACAAAAAGGCCCTCACATCGCTGTGAGGGCCTTTTTTGTGGTCGCATAAGGAGTCGAACCTTAAACCTTCTGATTCGTAGTCAGATGCTCTATCCAATTGAGCTATGCAACCCTTTCCCCGTGTTGGGAGCACAAAGGTAGGACGGAAAAAATCGGCTTTGCAAACAGTGTGCGCATTTTTCTGCAAGAAAAGTGCGGCTGCGGCAGCAAGTGACTAATAATCAGTCGGAGATTTTTTCATCATTTTGACTGCTACCCTGGCGCAGCACCCGCTGTAGGGCCCGGTTGAAGACGAAATACAGCCCAAACAGCGACGCCGCCACCAGTCCAACCAGCACCAGTTTGCTCAGGGTGCCCTCGTCAGGGTCCTTCAGCAGGGCTAGAACATTGGAGGCTTCGGTGCCGAGCCAGTAAAAAAACAGGCTGCGCGGCAGCATGCCCAGCACCGAGGCCGCCAGAAACCGCCGCCGAGGCACGCCCACAATGGCCAGCACAAACGTCATGAGCGCAAACGGCAGCACCGGCGAGAGGCGCGTGAGCAGGATGAGCTGCCAGCTCTGGTTCTGCAGTTCGCTCAGCACGGCCTCGGCTTTGGGGAACAGATGCAGGAAGTGGCGCAGCTTGCCGTGGTCGAGGCGCAGGGCCAGTTCGTAGCCGATGGCGGCGGCCAGCGCGTAGGCCAGCACCATGCCCGGCAGCCCGGCCCAGCCAAAGTAGTAGCCCGTCACGATGGCCACGAACGTGGTGGGGGTGAGCGCAAATGCCATCGTGCAGGCAATAACCACGAAATACAGCACCGCCTGCCCCGTACTGAGATGGTGCAGCAAGTCTTGGTGGGTGGCTAGCACCCCCAGCAGCGAAGCCGAGCCCAGCAGCGGCACGGCCACCAGCAGCAGCATGGTGAGCAGCGTGGAGAAGTTTTTCTGAAAAAGCTCGCGCAGGACTTGAAACATAGGCGTGGGGCGAAACCCGGCCGTGCGGTGGCCGGGTTTCAGGCTGCAAGTACGCAGAAACCGCGCCCGAAGCCGCCCGTGCCGCCACCTGCCCCGAGCCCAGCCAGCCATTTCCGATTATTCCCCGACCTTTGCCGGCGGCCCGCGCGGGCCCTCCACTCATACAGCCCACCCATGAAATTCGCCACCAAAGCCATTCACGCCGGCGTGCACCCCGACCCCGCCACCGGGGCCATCATGACGCCCATCTATCAGACTTCGACCTACGTGCAGACCTCGCCCGGCAAGAACATGGGCTTCGAGTACTCGCGCACGCACAACCCCACCCGCTCGCAGCTGCAGGCCGCCGTGGCCGCCCTCGACAACGGCAAGCACGGCATCGCCTTCGCCTCGGGCATGGCCGCCATCGACTGCGTGATGAAGCTGCTCAAGCCCGGCGACGAGGTGATTTCGACCAACGACCTCTACGGCGGCTCCTACCGCCTGTTCACGAAAGTGTACGAGCCCTTCGGCATCAAATTTCACTTCGTGCCCATGCACGACATGGAGGCCGTAAAGGCCGTGGTGAGCGAGAAAACCAAGCTCATCTGGGTCGAAACGCCCACCAACCCACTTCTGAACGTCATTGACATTGCCGCCGCCGCCGCCGTGGCTAAGGAGGCCGGGGCGCTGCTGGCCGTCGATAACACTTTCTCGACGCCCTACCTGCAAACGCCGATGGACTTCGGGGCCGACATCGTGATGTATTCGCTGACCAAGTACATGGCCGGCCACTCCGACACCGTAATGGGCGCGCTGGTGGTGAACGACGACGACCTGCACGAGCGCCTGAGCTTCTACCAGAATGCCTGCGGCGGCACGCCCGGCCCCCAGGACTGCTTTCTGGTGCTGCGCGGGCTCAAAACCCTGCACATCCGCATGCAGCGGCACTGCGAAAACGGCCGCGCCGTGGCCGAGTACCTGCGCCAGCACCCCAAGGTGGAGAAGGTATACTGGCCCGGCTTCGACAACCACCCCAACCACATGGTGGCCGCCAGGCAGATGCGCGACTTCGGCGGCATGATTTCCTTCGTGCTGAAGGGCGACCGCCAAGAGGATGCCATTGCCGTGCTCGAGAAGTTCCAGTACTTCACCCTGGCCGAAAGCCTGGGCGGCGTGGAAAGCCTGAGCGGCCACCCCGCCACCATGACGCACGCCAGCATTCCGGCCGAGCAGCGCCGCAAGTCGGGCCTGAGCGACTCGCTCATCCGCCTGAGCGTGGGCATTGAGGATGCCGAGGACCTGATTGCCGATTTGGCCCAGGCTATCGGGTAGGCGCATACGGGGTTGCCCCGCTTGCGCGTTGGAAACGCCGGGCTGCCTTTGCGGGCGGTTCGGCGTTTTTGCTTTTCATTTGCCGAACTACTTAGCCTTCTTTTATGCCCTTTCCGCTACTGTTGCCTGCCCGTTTGCTTGCCGGAGTGCTCCGGCGCCTAGTATTGCTCATGATATGCGGCTGCCCGCTGCTCGGCTGGGCGCAAGTGTCGGGCAACGCGGTGCTGGAGTCGCGCCGCCGTGGCTACTCCGGCGAACCTGCGCCAGCAGCCACCTTGCCCGATAAGCTGTTTCTGACCGACAGCACTTTCGTGCTAGGGGCCAATGTGATGCAGCATGTGCGGGCCGATAGTTACGTGGCCGTATTTGGGCTGCGGCAGGAAGCCACGACGGTGAGTGCCGCCGAGAAACGGCTGGCTGCCCGCGTGCAGCATTTCACCGGGCGCTTGCGGCAGCTGGGTATTGATGGAAAAGACGTTTATACCGACATCATCACGCAGCAGCGCATCAAGGACTTGCGGGCCGTGAAAGACCGCGAAGCGAATGCGTTTGTCAATTTTCACGCCGAGGAGTACGTGCGGGGTTTCGAGTCGACGCGCAATGTCGTTGTCTCATTCCGGCGCATCAGCCTGCTGAACGAAATGCTGGTGGCGGCCGCCGCCGACAGCGTATTCGACTTGGTGAAAGTGGATTACATCGTCAACAAACCAGAAGAGGTGTACGATAATTTGTTTAAGGCAGCGGCGGAAGTCATCAACCGTAAAAAAGAAAAGTACCTGCTGCTGACAACGGCCCGCCTACGGCCCGCGGCGCAGCCTTATGCCGAGCAGTTTTCGTCCTTTGTGCCGGCCGGGCAGTACCAAACCTATGAGGCTGTCATTGCCACACCATTCGTTTATGACTACCGGCAGAACTACAGCTACAAGGGCCTGCGGACGCTTACCACGTATTACTACAGCCCACCCAGCGCCGACGGGTTCGACCGGGTTATCAACCCGGTGGTAGTGGAGCCCGCCGTGACCTACACCTTGGCCATTCAGGTCAAATACACCACGGCACGCAAGTAATATGGCTACTCGGCCGCCCGTTCCCATCGAAACCCTGCCGCTCTTCGCCGAGCTCGACCGCCTGCTGCTGGAGCTGCTGCGGAGCCTCACGCCTGAGGACTGGCAGCGCCCCACGCTGGCCCGGCAGTGGACGGTGAAAGACATTGCCGCGCACCTGCTCGATGGCAACCTGCGTACGCTCTCGATGCTGCGCGACGGCTACTACGGCGAAGCGCCGCCGGCCGATACCAGCTACGGCGGCCTCGTGGGCTACCTCAACGGCCTGAATGCTGATTGGGTGCAGGCGGCCCGCCGCCTGAGCCCGGCCGTGCTGGTAGAGCTGCTGGCGCAGTCGGGGGCCGAATACACGGCCTACCTCCACACCCTCGACCCCTGGGCCCCGGCCGCCTGGCCCGTGGCCTGGGCCGGCGAAACGGAGTCGCTGAACTGGTTTCACGTGGCCCGCGACTATACCGAAAAGTGGCACCACCAGCAGCAAATCCGCGCAGCCGTGGGCCAGACCGCGCC
>NZ_BAAGZM010000343.1:0-4500 GCF_054778495.1 Hymenobacter agri | reverse complement strand
ACGTGCTGGCCGGCATTGCCGCCCTTGCAACGCGCGGCTGGGTTGATACCAGCCGCATTGCCCTCTCCGGCGCAAGCTACGGCGGGTTTATGACGGCTTGGCTGATGGGCGAGCCGCGCCGCTGGCGCTGCGCGGTGGCCGCCGCGTCGGTAGTCGACCTGCTCGATAGCTATAATCTGAGCGACAACAACATCGCCAATGCCGGGCACTACGGCCCCTCGCCCTGGCTAAGCGCCGCCAACCTGGAGCACTACCGGGCGCAGTCGCCGCTGAGCCGGGCCCCGCGCTGGCGCACGCCCACGCTCATTCTGCACAACGTGGGCGACTTCCGCGTGCCCATCAGCAACTCATATAAGATGTACCACGCACTGAAAGACAACGGCGTGCCGGTGCGCTTCGTGGCCTTCCCCATCGCCGCCCACGTGCCCGGCGACCCCGTGCGCAGCGCCGAATGGAACCGTCTGTGGCTGGATTGGCTGGACCATTATCTGGGCACTTCGTCGAAATAGCCCACCGCCGGGCCCCTTAACCCTTCGCCAGGACTTACCTTGACGGCCCGAAACGTCTATTTCTTCTCCGTCTATTTATGAACTACTTATCGCGCAGTGCTTCGCGCCTGCTGCTGGTCGGGCTTAGTATGACTGCCCCTTTCGTGGCGACCGCCCAGAAAAAGCCCGCTGCAAAATCAACCGCCAAGCCGGCCAACGCCGAAAGCGCCATCCGCGAGGCCGACATCAAGCGCGACTTGTTTGCGCTGGCCGGCGACCATTTCCGGGGCCGCGAGGGCGGCACGCTGGATGAACTGAAAGCCTCCGTGTGGCTCGCCGACCAGATTCGGGCCACCGGCATGCTGCCGGCCGGCGACGACGGCACCTACTTTCAGTGGTTCAACCTGCAACGCACGCGCCTGAGCAAGAGCAGCACGCTGCGCATTGGCAGCCACGAGATTAAGCTGAACGAAGACGGCGCCGTGACAGCCCCCACCAACGCCAGCGTGAACGCGCCGCTGGTGTACGTGGGCACCGGCACGCCCGCCGAAGTGGCCAAAGTCGACGTGAAGGGCAAGGCCGTGGCCGTACAGATTGCGGGCGCGCCCACCGACGGCATCAGCTACCGGCGCTACGTGTTTGGCAAGTTTGCCGGGCAGGCCGCCGAGCTCACCAAAGCCGGCGCGGTCGCAGTAGTGTTCATTTCCGACGCGCCTTCGCAGGCCCTTTACGACCATTGGAGCCACGTTTTTGAGCGCGGCCGCTACAGCCTGCCGGGCGCGGCCAGCACCAAGGTGGTGAGCACGCCGCCGGTGGTGTGGCTGCCCGCCAGCGCCGCCAGTTGGGTGCAGCAGGCCGGCCAGCAGCTCACCGCCGACCTCAAGGTGGAAAGCTTCCAGTACCCGTCCGTGAACATCGTGGCCAAGATGCCCGGCACCGACGCGCAATTGAAAAAAGAATATGTCCTCTTCAGCACCCACCAGGACCACGACGGCGTGCGCGCCCCCATCGCCGGCGACTCCATCAACAACGGCGCCGACGACAATGCCACCGGCTGCGCGGCGCTGCTGGCCATCATGCGGGCCTTCAAGCAGCAGCCTAGCCGCCGCTCGGCCCTGTTCGTGTACCAGGGCTCGGAAGAACGTGGGCTGATTGGCTCGACCTATTTTTCGGCCCACCCCACGGTGCCGCAGTCGTCCATCGTAGCGGTACTGAACGCGGAGATGATGGGCCGCAACGCGCCCGACAGCGCCGCCCTGCTGGGCAGCACGCCGCCGCATATGAACTCCTCCGACCTCGTGAAAACTGCCCTGGCCGCTAACCAGGCCGGCCCCAAATTCAAGCTCGATACCGAGTGGGACAAGCCCACGCACCCCGAAGGCTGGTACTTCCGCTCCGACCACCTGCCCTACGCCCGCCTGGGCATCCCGGCCATCATGTACACCTCGCTGCTGCACGTCGACTACCACACGCCCCGCGACGAACCCAGCCGCATCGACTATGCCAAGCTGCTGCGCATGACGCAGTGGATGTACCTCACCGGCTGGGCCGTGGCCAACCGCACCGCGCCGCCGGCCCGGGAGCCCGGCTTTAAGCTGGAGCGGTAGCGGTGTATGGCGAAAACAGCCGGCCGACGGGCCGCTTCGGCAGCATCCCGAACTGTTGCAGCTGCTCGACGTGGTGCGGCTCGCACACGCCGCTGAACCGGATGGCGCGGTGCGGGCACCCGGCCACCCCGCACGGCTTGTCGCTGGGCTCGAAAGTGTTTTTGGCGTAGTAAGGCTCCATCATCGCGCCGTATACCATCCACGCGGCGGGCTGTATATAGGGCTCCTGCTGCCAGTCGGCCAAGTCAATTTTGGGCACGTGGCAGGCGTATTCGCTGCCTCCAAGGCTCCATTCCCAGCCGGTTTGCCAGTACTGGGCGCAGTGCGGGCACCGCAGCAGCTTCAGCCGGAGCGTCGGGTTCTCCCCCAGCAGCACCAGCGGCTTCAGAATCGCGGCCGTGGCCTTGATGCGCTTGTTGATGCTGCGGCGGTCAAGGGACAGCGGCGGGTAGTGGGAGCAGGTGCATTCCATCGGCCAAATGTAACCCCGGCGGTGGGCAAAGGTCGGCGACCGTCCGCGATTGTAGCGGCGCGAAGGGCCGCGCCCCGTTCACTTTCGGTCATTGGGCTCGTATGGAGTTTCATGCTGAACCTGACCAACCCCGAACTGGCCTTCGTGCTGGGCCGCCTGCTGCTGGGCGTGACGTTCCTGACGCACTTTCTGGTGCGGCTGCCCAAGCTGGCCGCGTTTCAGGCGGGCATGGTGAAGCAGTTTGCCCACTCCCTGCTGCCCGAGTTGCTGGTGCGGCCCTTCGCGGTGGTGCTGCCATTCGTGGAGGGTGCCATTGGCTTACTGCTGATTATCGGGCTGTTTACCCGGCCGGCGCTGGCTGCGGCCCTGCTGCTGATGACGGCCCTGGCCTTCGGCAGCAGCCTGCTGGAACAGTGGGACACGGTGGGCACGCAGCTGGTGTACGGCCTGTTCATTTTTGCGCTGATACTGCATTGTCAGCACAACCGCCTCTGCCTCGACCGGGCGACAACTGCCGCAGCCCGCTAAATAAACCTGAACAATTCCGGGGGTGCCGACTTACTTGCTCATTCTTCATTTTCCATTAAGCGAAGCGTAAATGCGCCACCTCACTGCCGCCGACATTGCCGGCTTCGATAAAATCTACCGCCTCAACCTCGTCAACGGCCTGCCCGGCTTCAAGCCAGCCAACCTGGTGGGTACTGCCGCGCCCGACGGCCGCACCAACCTGGCCGTGTTCAGCTCGGCGCTGCACCTGGGCTCCGACCCAGCCCTGCTCGGCATTGTGACGCGGCCCACCACCGTGCCGCGCCATACCTACGCCAACCTCAAAGCCAGCGGCTGCTACACCCTCAACCACGTGCCCGAGGCGCTGGCGGCGCAGGCTCACTACACTTCGGCCAACTTCCCCGACGACGTATCGGAGTTCGACGCCTGCGGCTTCACCGCTATTTATCGCGACGACTTTGCCGCGCCCTACGTGGTCGAAAGCGCACTTAGCATCGGCCTGCGGCTGCTGGAGGAGCACCCCATCAGCAACGGCACCGTGCTGCTGGTGGGCAGCGTGGAGCACGTTTATCTGAAGGACGAGCTGCTGCGCCCCGATGGCACGCTCGACCTCGTCGGCGCCGGCACCGCCGCCATTTCCGGCCTCGACGGCTACCACGCCGTGCAGTCGCCGGTACGCTTCGGCTACGCCCGGCCGGGGCAATTCCCGCAGCCGGAGTAGCGCCGCTACGCCGGTCAGACCGCCCTAGGTGGTCTGACCGGTTGAAGCACCACCGATGCTAACCGCAGCCGACCGGGACTCGTGCCCATATCGGCAGATAATCCGAACGCAAAAAGCCCGCTACCATCATGGCAGCGGGCTTTTTGCATCTGGCAAGCGCCAGCTTATTTCTTAGGCTGAGCCTGCTCGGGCGTGCCCATCTGGCCGCTGGCGGTTTGGCCGCCGGTGGCGTCGGCGCCGGCCGGAGCCGAGTTCAGCTTATCCTGCACGCTGCCGTTTTTGATGGCCGTAGCCGAGCCTTCGCCCACCGGTTTGGGGGCCTTGGGCTGGTTGTTGATGCTGTCGCGGTTCACGTCGGAGTTGTGCCAGCCGGGCGGGTTGACAAAGCCGTGCTTGAATTGCGTGTTTTCGCCGGGGCTCCAGCGGTAATCGCAGGACGAGAGCGAGGCGGCTAGGGCCAGGCCCGGCAGCAGGGCCAGGGCGAAACGGGAAGAAAGCTTCATGGAGTAGTGCTTGGTATTGGGAATGCAAAGTACGTTCATTTCGGGCGGAAGGCCAACGCGATGCCAACCGCGGCGCTATTTTCGGGTTATTGCGGTGCCCGCCGCTCCTTTTGCCCCTGTCCCGCCATGTCCGATTCCGCCGATTCCGCGCCCCGCGGCCCCTCCCGCTTCCGCCGTGCCCTCGGTGCCGTGGGGCGCGCCG
>NZ_BAAGZM010000342.1:0-4514 GCF_054778495.1 Hymenobacter agri | reverse complement strand
CGCGCTGGCGCCCAGCACGGCCAGGCGCTGGCGGGTGCGGGCATACAGCACCTCATTGTACTCGATGCTGTCGACGTGCGCGGTGAGGCGCAGCAGCACAGCGCACTGGTAGCCCGAGCCGGTGCCCACTTCCAGCACCCGGTGGTGGGGCTGCACGCCCAGCAGCTGGGTTTGGAAAGCCACCGTGTAGGGCTGCGAAATGGTCTGGCCCTCGCCAATCGGGAAAGCTTTATCTTGGTAGGCGTGGGCCTCGAAGGCCGGCTCGAAGAACAGGTGGCGCGGCACGGCCTCGAGCGCCGCCAGCACGCGCTCATCCACAATGCCGCGCTGGCGCAACTCGCGGGCCAGGGCGCGGCGCTGCCCTTGGTGGCGGTAAGTGTCCTGAAGCGGAGAAGGATAAATGGGCATGCAAGAAAGACAGGGCCGTAGCGGGGCCAAGTGCAGGTCGGGCGGTGCCAACTACTCCGCGTTGCCCCTACCTTTGCCCGCCACCCGGGGGCCGCCACTGCCCGCAAAATTACTACCCAAACCGCCGTTTTGCAGCTTCTTCGCCGATTTCAGTACATCAAGCTTGTGGCCGCCGACTTTGGCGCGGCTCTGATAGCCTGGATGTGTTTCTATTTGTTGCGCAAATACCTGCTCAACGAAATGACCGGCTATCATTTCACCGAGGGGGCGCTGTTCGACCTTACGGGCTCGGCCGTGGTCATTGCCGTGTTCTGGACCGTGCTCTACACGCTGGTCGGCGAGTACCGCGACATCTTCCGTAAGTCGCGCCTGGCCGAGATTATCCGGCTGGCGCGGGTGTCGTTGCTCGGGGCCGTGGTTATCTTCTTCACCCTGCTGCTTGACGACCAGGGTGTGGCCAACTACCGCGCTTACTATAAGACCTTTACGGCTTATCTGCTGCTGCACTTCGTGATTTCGGCCGTGCTGCGCACCGTCGCGGTGAGCAGCGTGCAGCGGCAGATTCGCCGGGGCCGCATTTCGTTTCCGACGCTGTTGGTTGGTGCCAATGCCTTGGCATTAAGCACCTTTCATGAGCTGAAGCGCACCAGCCAGCACCTGGGCCTGCGCATGGTGGGCTTCACGCCGGTGGGCGACAGCGTCGACCCGGACCTGGCCGCCGCGCTGCCGCAGCAGGCTGGCTACCAGCGCCTGCCGGCTCTGGTGCGCGCGCTGCACATCGAGCAGGTCGTCATTGCCATTGAACCCAGCGAGCACCGGCTCATTCAGGACATTCTCACCCTGCTCGACGGCTCGCCCGTCCGCATCAGCATTCTACCCGACTTGTACCAGATGCTGCTGGGCTCGGTGAAAGTCAACCACTTATTCGGCACGCCGCTCATCGAAATCAAGCAAGACCTGATGCCCGTGTGGCAGGTGGTGCTGAAGCGCGTGATTGACGTAGTGGGCTCGGCGCTATTTCTGCTGCTGGCCTGCTGGGTCTACGCCTTCACGGCCGTGATGGTGAAGCTGTCGTCGCCGGGGCCGGTGTTCTACCGGCAGGAGCGCATTGGCCGCAACGGCCACCCGTTCCGCATCATCAAGTTCCGCTCGATGTACGTCGATGCGGAGAAGGCCGGCCCGGCACTCAGCTCCGACCACGACCCGCGCATCACGCCCTGGGGCCGCTTTATGCGCAAGGTGCGCCTCGACGAACTGCCGCAGTTCTGGAACGTGCTGAAGGGTGACATGAGCATTGTGGGCCCGCGCCCCGAGCGCCAGTTTTTCATCGACCAGATTATGAAAATCGCGCCCCACTACCGCCACCTGCACCGCGTGCGCCCCGGCCTCACTTCGCTGGGCCAGGTGAAATACGGCTACGCCGAAACCGTAGCCCAGATGGTAGAGCGCCTCAAATTCGACATTCTCTACATCGAGAACATGAGCCTGGCCATGGATTTCCGGGTGCTGCTCTACACGTTGAAAATCATTGTGGAAGGGCGGGGGAAATAACGCCTGCGGCTTAATGAGGAATCGGGAATGAGGAATGAAGAATTAGCGGGCAGTCCCATTCTTCATTCCTCATTCCCGATTCCTCATTAAGCGCAGCGTTACCTTTGCAGTGCCGGCCGGAACCTTTCAAGCTCCGGGTGAATTGCAAACCACCATGAATACTGAATCGAAAGGAAGAGTACTCGTCGCGATGAGCGGCGGCATTGATAGCAGCGTGGCCGCCGTGCTGCTGCACGAGCAAGGCTACGAAGTAGTCGGGATGACCATGAAAACCTGGGATTACGCCAGCGCGGGCGGCTCGAAAAAGGAAACCGGCTGCTGCTCGCTCGACAGCATCAACGATGCCCGCGACATTGCCGTGACGCTCGGCTTCCCGCACTATATCATCGACATTCGCGACGAATTCGGTGATTTTGTGATTGATAACTTCACCGACGAATACCTGGCCGGCCGCACGCCCAACCCGTGCGTGCTCTGCAACACCCACATCAAGTGGGATGCCCTGCTGCGCCGCGCCGACCAACTCGGCTGCCAGTATATTGCTACGGGCCACTACGCCAACATCCGCAAGGACGCTGAAACCGGTCGCTTCGTGGTGAGCAAGGGGCTAGACGAAAACAAGGACCAGAGCTACGCCCTGTGGGGCGTGAGCCAGGAAAGCCTGAGCCGCACGCTGTTTCCGCTGGGCGGCATGCGCAAAACCGAGATTTACGACGAAGCCCGCCGGCGCGGCTTCACCGAGCTGGTGAACAAGCCCGAGAGCTACGAAATCTGCTTCATCCCCGACAACGACTACCGCGGCTTCCTGCGCCGCCGCGTGCCGGGCCTGGAGGCCCGCGTGGCCGGCGGCAACTTCGTGACCAAAAACGGCCGCGTCATCGGCAAGCACGAGGGCTACCCGTTCTACACCATCGGGCAGCGCAAGGGGCTGGGCGTGGCGTTGGGCTACCCGGCCTTCGTGCTCGAAATCCGGCCCGATACCAACGAGGTAGTGCTCGGCAATTTCGATGAACTGGCCAGTACGGCCACCATCGTGGGCAAGCTGAACATGGGTAAGGAAGCCAGCCTGGCCGGCCGCGGCCTGGTGCCGGCCGTGGTAAAAGTGCGCTATAACCACGACGGTGCCCCCGCGTTTCTGGAGGAAGTGGACGGCAAAATCCGGGTGTATTTCGAGGAGCCCGTGCACGCCATCACGCCCGGGCAGGCCGCCGTGTTCTACGACGGGCTGGACGTACTGGGCGGCGGCTGGATTGAGCGTCACGTCATCGGCGAAATTCCCGTACCTTTTGCCGTCGCCGCCGTACCTGGGGCGTAATTACTTTCGCTCATTTTCGTCGCCGACGACTTTCCCGTATGCGTACTTCTGATTCTGTCTCACGCCGTTATCAGGCGCCGCTTCGCGTGGCCCTGCTGACGGGGGTGCTGCTGGCAACGGCCTTGGCGGGCTGTAAAAACACCACCGAAGCTGTGCCCGACTTGGGCCGCAGCTACTACCCGCTGGCCGTGGGCAACACCTGGACCTACGCCGTGCGCGACTCGGTGTGGAGCGTGGCCACCATGTCTAACCCCACCAGCACGCCTACGGGCACTTCGTTCCAGTTCCGCGAAACCATCACCGACGTCTTCAGTGATGCCGCCGGCCAGGCATCCTACCGCCTCGTGCGCGCCCGCCGCGCCACGGCGGCAGATGCCTGGGTCGACGACAGCGTGTTCACCATCAGTACGCCGGGTAGCGCGCTTGTGCTCAACCGGGGCAATGCCCGCACGGTTGAGCTGGTTTTTCCGCCGCGCGCGGGGCGCTCCTGGAACCTGAACGCCTTCAATAACAACTACAACGACACCATTACGGCCGAAACCCGGCAGTATGGTGCCGTTGGACAGTCGTTTGCGACCGGAGGGGGCAGTACGGGCCTGCCGGCTGCAACCTACGCCAACACCATTACTACCACCAATACCGGCATGGCTGCCGAAAGCAGCCTGCTACGCCAGGTGAGTTACCAGCAGGTGTATGCGCAGGGCGTAGGTCCGGTGTTCCGGCGGCGCGATAATAAGGCTAGCTTCACCTACACCAGCCCCCTGCCGCCCTACAACCAGATTTTCCCGAAAAATGCCTACACCAGCGCATTCACCCGTCGCGAAACGCTGATTGACTACCAGTTGAAGTAGCGCCGCTGAGGCTGGTTAATGGTCTTTTTTTGTTGATTTGCACTTGCACTTGCATATGATTTCACGTTTTCTGTTTGGGGTGTTGCTGGCGGCTTCGAGCCTGGCAGCGCTACCGGTCGCGGCGCAGGGCAGTGTGCGCCGCCACTTAGTGTATTTCCGCGACAAGGCCGGCACGCCGTACTCGGTGGCGCAGCCACAGGCGTTTCTGTCGGCGCGGGCCATTGCCCGGCGCACGCGGCAAGGCATTGCGGTGGCGCCGCGCGATTTACCCGTGAACCCGGCTTACGTGGCCCAGATTCGGGCCGTGGCCGGGGCGCCTACGGTGCTGTACACCTCGCGCTGGTTCAATGCCGCGCTGGTGAGCTGCGACTCGGCCACGCTGGCCCGGG
>NZ_BAAGZM010000341.1:0-4518 GCF_054778495.1 Hymenobacter agri | reverse complement strand
CGTGGCCGGCCACGCGGGCGCACCGGCCGACCTGCAGCGTGAAATCCGTCAGAATCACGTCATCAGCCGCACCTACGCGCTGGGCACCGACAAAGCCGGGCGCGACGAGCTGAGCCGGCTGCTGCTGGGCACGCGCATCTCGCTGGGTATCGGGCTGGTGGCGGTGCTCATTTCGCTGGTTATCGGCATGGCGGTGGGGGCGGTGGCCGGCTACTTCGGCGGCTGGGTCGACTCACTGCTGCTGGGACTGATGACGGTGGTGTGGAGCATTCCGGGCATCATGCTCGTCATCGCTATTTCGCTGGCGCTCGACAGCAAAGGCGTGTGGGTGAGCTTTGTAGCCGTAGGCCTCACCATGTGGGTAGACGTGGCCCGCGTGGTGCGCGGGCAGATGCTGAGTTTGCGCTCGGCCACCTTCGTGGAAGCCGGCCGGGTGCTGGGGCTGCCCACCTGGCGGCTCATTGCCCGGCACCTGCTGCCCAAAATGCGCGGCCCGCTCATCGTGCTGGCCACCAGTAATTTTGCCTCGGCCATTCTGCTCGAAGCGGGCCTGAGCTTTCTGGGGCTGGGGGTGCAGCCGCCCGCGCCCAGCTGGGGGCTGATGGTGAAAGAAGGCTACGACCTGCTGGGCACCCAGGCCGGGCTGTGGCTCACGCTGCTGCCGGGCACGGCCATTTCGCTGCTGGTGCTCAGCTTCAACCTGCTGGGTAACGGCCTGCGCGACGCCTACGACCCCAAAACGCCCGTGGCGGTGTAAGTTTGCGCCCCGCGCCGCATTTCCGGCGCGTTGCGTACCTTGCCGCGTATGGCCGCTGCTGCTCCCGATTCGCCCACCCAACCGCCCACCGATGCCGACCTGCTGGCGCAGCGCGACGAACAGCTGAAGCAGCTGCGTCGCCAGCTGCAAATCAAGCAGTTCGAGCTGGAGACGGTGCTGGGCGTGGCCCACGACATGACGGCCCGCGACCACACCGTCGACGAACTCTACCACATGCTGCGCCTCACGCTGCAGGGCCAGCGCAACATCGTGCAGCTGGTGCTGTTTGCGCACGAAGACGACCGTTTTCGGCCTCGCCTCGTGCTGGGCTGCGACTTAGCCACCGCCGAAAAGCTGCACCTCTCGGGCGAGCTGCTGAGTGGCGAAATCCGCGAGCCGCAGGCGGTTGAAGACCTGCGCCTGGGCCCCGAGTGGGAGCGGTACGAAATGGTGCTGCCCATTTTGCGCCAGCGCGAAGTAGCGGCCTATGTGTTCGTGGGCGGCTTTCGCTCGAACTACGACCGGGCCCAGCTCATGCCCTTCCTCACCTCGCTGGCCAACACGCTGATGGGGGCCGTGGAAAACCGCCGCCTGCAGGCCCAGCGCATTGCCGATGCGGCCGTGCGCAAGGAAATCGAGATTGCGCAGGAAGTGCAGGCCCTGCTGTTTCCGCGCCGGCTGCCCAACGATGCCGACCTAGCCATTGAGCGCAGCTACGTGCCGCACACCGAAATCGGCGGCGACTACTATGATGTGGTGGAGATGGACGCCGACCGCCTGCTGTTGTGCGTGGCCGACGTGAGCGGTAAGGGCGTGCCGGCTTCGCTGCTGATGTCGAACTTCCAGGCCGGGCTGCGCACCCTGCTGCGCCAGGGCGTACCGCTGGCTACCATCGTGCCTGAGCTCAACCACCTGCTGTTCCGCAACTCGGGCGGCGAGAAGTTCATCACAGCGTTTCTGGGCATCTACAACCGCCGCACCCGCGTGCTGCAATACGTGAACGCCGGCCACAACGACCCGCTGCTGCTCTGCGACGACGGCTCGGTGGAGCGCCTCAAGCACGGCACCGTCATGCTCGGCATCATGGAAGAGCTGCCGCTGCTGCGCGTGGGCGAAACCCACATTTCGCGCCATTCGCTGCTGCTGCTCTACACCGACGGCCTCACCGAAGTATTCGACGCCGAGGGCAACGAGTTTGGTGAAACCGGCGTGCTGGGCGTGCTGCGGCGCACCCGCTACCTGCCGCTGCCCAAGCTGCACCAGGAACTGCTGCGCAGCATCAACGCTTTCAGCGCCCACAATGCCCAGTTTGCCGACGACGTGACCATTCTCAGCTGCCGGTTTAAGTAGCCTGCGATGGTGCCCGAACTTCTGATTGCGGAAATCGACCAGCGGCTGGTGGCGGCTTTCGACCAGCTCGACACTTGGTTTGCGGCCCCGGCTGCGCTGCGCGGCTACCATCCGGCCGACGGCGGCTGGACGGTGGATGAGATTCTGGAGCACGTGGCCCTCACCAACCATTTTCTGCTCATCCTCATCGAGAAAGGCACCACCAAAGCTCTCAAAAATGCGCACGGGCTGGACTTAGCTACCGAGCTGGCCACCCGGCAGTCGGCCCGCGCCCGGCTCGACGAAATTGGCCAGCCCGGGGCTTTTAAGTGGGTGCGGCCCGACCACATGGCCCCGCGCGGGCTGAAAACCGGGCCCGAGGTGGCCGCCACGCTGCGGCAGCAGCTGCAACAGTGCCAGGCCGTGCTGGCCCGCCTGCCCAATGGCGAAGGCGTGTTGTACCGTACCACCATGACGGTGAACGACCTGGGCCGGATGGACGTGTACGATTTCGTGTATTTCCTGGCCAAGCACGCCGAGCGGCACCTCGCCCAGATTGCCGCCGTGGTAGCCGAGTGCCAAGCCCACAGCAGCAAGCCCGGGTAGAGGCGGGGTCCTACGCCTGCTGTATTGGTTCCTCGTCCAGCCACGTGCCGCAGCGCACCAGCAGCGCCAGGCAGATGAAGAACACCGGGCCGATTTTATCGACTTCCACCAGCTCGTTCAGGGTGAGGTGGAACACGATGATGACGAATGACAGCGTAGCGGCCAGCACCACGCGGCGCACCTCAGGGCGGGCCTGGGCGCGGTGGTAGAGGCTTTCGGCCAGTAGCAGCGTCGTCGCAATCAGGCTGATAAACAGCAGGAAACCGGGGATGCCCTGCTCGGCCAGCTGCAGCAGGAAGTAGTTGTGAGTAGTCGATTTTTCGGGGTTGGCGCTCACGTAGGTGCGGAAGCTCTTCACCGTGTAGCGCTTGTATTCGGGGTAGAAGGTAGCCGCGCCGCTGCCGGTCAGGGGCTTGTCGCCAATCATGCGGGCGGCGGCCACCCAGCGGTACACCCGCTCCATGCCCGACACGTCCTGAAACTTATAGGTGGCCTCCAGGTGGCGCTCGAAATTCTTGCCGTTGAACACTGTATGCTCGTAGTCGGGCGCGTACTCCATGTACCGGTCGCCAATCACGAAGTAGCTTACCGTGAGCGTGGTACTGACGGCCACAACGAGCAGGAGCAGCCGGGTGAGGCGCAGCCGCAGCACCAGTAAATACAGGGCGGCCAGCGGCACCGACACGATGGATGCCCGCGTGTAAGAAGTAAGTAGCCCGAACAGCAGCACGCCCAGCGCGATTCGCCATGCTATTCGGGCACCGGCATGGCGCACCGCCTGCAGCCCAAACCAGCAAAACGGCAGCAGCAGCGCCAGCATGGTGGCATAAATGACGTGGTTGCGAAAAAACGGGTGCAGTGCCCAGTTAATCTCGCCAAAGCTGAAGCCGCGCGTCGCGTGCCGACTGGCTACGTAAGCCACGCTCAGGCACGCGCTGGCCGCGTACACGGCCGCAAAGCGCCAGGCTTCGCCGGGGCGGCGCACTACCAGCAGCGTCCCCAGTACAAATGGCACCAGGTACCACACCTTGGCCAACAGGTATTTAACCGACTTGGTGTGGTCGACGGAAAAGGCGGCATCCAGGGCCGTCCACGTCAGCATCAGGGCCAAGATGAGCAGGAGCGGGTGCGCCCACTCGCGGCGCGGCAGTGTGCCTTGGCGCAGCAGCAGGGCCAGGCCCAGGCAGGCCGTCAGGGCCAGCATCAGCGGCTCAGAGGGCACGTCCATGCTCAGTCCGCCAAATAGCCCGATTTCCTGCGAAAAGGGCAGCACGGCAAACAGCGCATAGTACACCCAGCGCCACTCCACCAGCGCCAGCAGCCCGCCTACGGCCAGCAGAGCCGGCAGCAGCAGTGCCGGCTGCTGTTGCAGGGCAGCCGTAGCGCCACCCAGCAGCAGCAATGCCGCAAAGCCCACAAACAGCCACTGCGGGCCGTCGAGGGTGCGCGCAACGCGTTGCAGCCGGTTGGTTAGCGGGGAGTTCACGCCGTGGGCCGGTGGTAGCGGTAGAGCTCGAGCAGGGCGATGAATACCACCGACAGGGCGAACATGGCCAGCACCGAGCCCAGCACGATGAGCGAGCGTACGGGCTTGAACTTGCGGGTGGCCGGGTAGGCCTTCTGCACGATGTAGAGGCTGGAAAGCTGGCCTTTGATGCTGAGCTCGGCCGTTTCGTAGGCGGCGCGCGCCGCAATGAGACGAGTTTGCAGGTCGGCCACGCGGGTGGTGAACATGGTGAGCGAGTCGGTGCCGCGCACGTAGCTCTCCAGGTTGATGAGGTTGCCGCCGTCGGCGCGCGTCAGGCCGCGCAGGGCCCGGCGCAGGC
>NZ_BAAGZM010000340.1:0-4519 GCF_054778495.1 Hymenobacter agri | reverse complement strand
CCCGGGCCGGGAGGTTTCGTGGGTGGCGGGGTCGAAGAGCGGGGCGCGGGCTTCGTCGGCGGGGTCGGGCTCGATGCCGAGGCGGCCAAGCAGGGCCTCATCGGGGTGGTAGCCGGTGAGGGCGTACACGAAATCGGTGGGAATCGTCAGGGGGCCGTCGGGCGTGAGGACTTCGATGGCTTCGGGCGTGATAGCAGTGATGCTGGTGTTGAAATGCGCCGCGATACGGCCTTCGGCAATGCGGTTGATGAGGTCGGGCCGAATCCAGTATTTCACCGAATTGCTGATTTCGGGGCCGCGCACGAGGAGCGTGACCTTGGCGCCCGCGCGGGTGAGCTGCAGCGCGGCCTTGGCCGAAGAGTTTTTGGCCCCGATGACGACGACGTGCTGGAGCACGTGCTGGTAGGGCTCCTTGTAGTAGTGGCTGACGTGCGGCAGGTCTTCGCCGGGCACGCCCAGCAAATTGGGCAAATCGTAGAAGCCGGTAGCAATGACGACATTACGCGTCTGGATTTCGCCGCGGTTAGTTGTGATGCTGAAATTCCCCTGCTCGCCGTCGAGCTTCCGCACGGTTTCGTGCAGACGGATATCCAGGTTTTCGCTGCGGGCCACGCGCTGGTAGTAGTCGAGGGCGTCTTCGCGCAGAGGCTTGTAATGGGCTGTGGGAAAAGGATACCCGCCGATTTCGAGCAACTCGGGCGTAGAGAAAAACTCCATATTGGTGGGGTAGCCCACGATGGAATTGACCAGCGCGCCTTTTTCCACGATGGCCGTTTTGAGGCCTTTGCGCTGAGCTTCGAGGGCGCAGGCGATGCCTACGGGGCCGGCACCGATGATGAGAACGTCGAGCATAAGGTAGCGCCAAGTTTCACTTGGCGAATCTTGAGCGAAGTAGCGCGAACTTTGCAGTTCGCGTCCTTGCGTTGTTGTTGCGAATTTGACCGTGCGGCAACGCGAACTACAACGTTCGCGCTACTTCTATGCGTACCTGCGACTTGTGCGGCAGCACCAATTTTAAGAAGCTGCCTTTCTATTACGAATTTGAAGGCCAGCGGCTGCAGGGTACCCAGTGCCGCAGCTGCGCCCTGATGTTCCTGCACCCCCAGCCCACGCCCGCGCAGCTGGAACGGCTCTACGGCAAAGACTATTTCACCGAGCGCCCCAACTACGACCGCACCCAGCAGGAAGTCACCTTCATCGAAGAAGGCCAGAAGCAGAGTGCTCTAAACCACGTTCGGGCCGACAAGTTCACCAACTACATCCTGGCCAAGTACCCCGGCCGCAAGTTCCGCTACCTCGACGTGGGCTGCGGCCCCGGCTACACCCTCAAAAGCCTGGAGGCACTGGGCTGGGAAGCGCACGGCCTGGAGATATCGGAGCACGCCGCCGACTTTGCCCGCCGCGAGCTGCACCTGCCCGTCGTCACGGGCAACATCGAAACCACCGAAGACTTCCACGAAAACCAGTTCGACCTGGCCTACATGGGCGACGTGCTGGAGCACCTGCTCTCGCCCAGCGCCACGCTGGCCAAGTTCCACCGCATTCTGGAGCCGGTCGGGCTGCTGGTGCTGGCCCTGCCCGCCACCCTCAATCTGCCCACCGTGCGCCTGGGCTTTGCGGCCTACGCCGCCCTGGGCAAGGAGCGCAAGATGGATATTCCGCCCTATCACCTGTTTGAGTTCACGCCCGCCACCATTAGCAAGATGCTGAAGAAGCAGGGCTTCGAAGTGGTGGAGCTGCTGAACCCGGTGAAGCCGCCGAAGAACATTCGCCTGGGCGGCAGCTTGGTGGAAAAAGCCAGCAAGCTGGCCGGCCAGTACCCCACGTACTACCTGAACAAGCTGACCGGCCGGTTTGGCGACCGCATGTTCGTGGTAGCGCGTAACGTGAAGTAGCGGCCCCAGACGCCGGAAATCCCACCCCGGCCCCTCCCCGGTGAGGAGGGGAGCCTGGTGAAAGCAGAGGGGATTTTAATAGAAAAGTCCCAGCTCAAAAATGAGCCGGGATTTTCTTTATATTCCTATGCATCTGTGGCTACCCTCTCCGCGGGAGAGGGGCTGGGGGTGAGGTTACAGCTTAATCGTGCGCTTGCTCAGCACCTGCCCGTTCACGGTGACGGCGGTGATGTAGAGGCCGGCGCGCAGGCGGCTGCCGTCCACGGCCACCGTGTGGGTGCCGGTGCCGAAATTCTGGTTGCTCACCACGCTCTGCACGCGGCGGCCCAGCTCGTCGAACAGCTCGACGGTAACGGCGCCGGCAGTGGGCAGCGTGAAGCCCACTTCGAACTGGTTGAGGAAAGGCACGGGGCTGAGCTGCAGAGCGGGCAGCTCGCTGGCCGCAGCAGGCGCGGCGCGCAGCGTGATGGTGTTCAAGAAGCTGCTCAGGCCCAGGAAGCGGGCCATGATGGGCGTGAGCGAGGTATTATCCAGCAGGCCCTGGCCGGCGATGGCGGCGGCGTGCAGGGGGTTGTTGGTGTTGTCTTCGGCGCCCACCCAGATGTCCTGGGGCGTGTGGTTGCCGGGGGTGCCGCCCTGGTTGCTGCCCACGCCGGTGCTGGCGCGGGTGCCGTTGCCGTTGGTGAGGGGGTTCGAGCCGTAGGCCACCACAATGCGCCTGCCCGTGGCCGAGGCCGGCTGCGGGTACTGCTTGCCCTGGAAGGTGTTCAGCACGTAGTCGGGGAACCAGCCGCCGGGGCCGCCGTCGCCGCGCACCAGGTTGGTGGGCGTAGCCCAGCCGGCTTCCGCAGCTACCGACTTGGTAATCTGGCCCGAGTAGGTCCGGATTTTGGTGCCGTTCTGCTGGGCGTCGGCCTCGTCGTGCAGGCCCGTTACGGCAAAGCCGCCGCACTCGTGGTCGGAAGTGCTGAAGAGGAGCGTGTTGCCGGTGGTGGCGGGGGTGGCGAGCAGGGCGCGGCCCTCGGCCACGGCGTAGTCGAAGGCCAGCACCTCCTTAATCATGTAGTCGGAGGCGTACACGCCGGTGGTGCGGGCCGTGCCGGGCGTGGCCGTGTAGGTGGCGTCGCCGCCGCCCACGTAGGCGGGGCGGTCTACTTCCACGGTGTACTGGTTGGCGCCCGCCGCGTTGGCCACCACCGAGATGCCGCCGGCGTTGGCGTGCTCGAGGTGGTCGATGCGGCCGGCCTCCACCATCAGGAAGAAGCCCTTGCCGTTGCTCTTGGCCTTGAGCACTTCGATGGCCATGTGGGTCATCTCGGCCAGCGAGGGCTCCCAGGCGGCGCTGGTCTGGCGGTCCTGCTCGTAGTTCACGTGCGAGGCGTTGAACAGGCCCAGCAGCTTCTTGCCGCCCACGCCGTACTGGCTCAGGTCGAGGTTGTTGAGGGCATCGCGGCTGTTCACGAAGCCGTAGTTGCGCTGGTTCACGGCGTAGCTCACCAGGTCCACGTCGTCGGCGCGGTTGCCGCGCAGGGTGGCGGCAGCGCCGGTGGCGGGGTCGATGACGGGGGCGCCGTTGCGGTCCACGATGGTTTCGTAGGCGCTGGCCGCCGTGCGGGTGCGGGGCAGGAAGTGGCGGGCGCCGCCGCCCAGAATCACGTCGAGCTCCACGCCCACTTTCGGGGTGGGCAGCACCCAGTCGCGGGCTGCCGTGTAGCGGTACGAGGCCGTGGGGCTGCTGTTGAAGATGGCCTCGTACTGCGGCTGGGTGGAGGCGATGTACTGGGCGGCAATGTAGTCCTCGAGGTCGCGGTACCAGATGTGGCTGGCGAAGGCGGCCGGCGTGGCGTGCGTGATGCGGGCCGTGCTCACGAGGCCCACGGCGTAGCCCTGCTTCTTGGCGTTTTCCAGAATGGTTTCGATGGCCGCGCCCGAGCCGGGGTTCAGCGAAATCACCTCGTTGTCCTGCTTGCCGGGCTTGCCGCAGGCGTACACCGAAGCGCCGGGGGCCGAGTCCGTAATCCACGAGTTGAGCGAGTGCGTGGTCACGGTGGCGTTGTACCTGAGCTTGTCGAGGCTGAGCACCTGGAAGCCGGCGTCGGAGGCGAAGCGCTTGCCGGTGGTGCCCTGGCCCATGGCCATGCGCGCCGCCGTTTTGGGGGCCAGCCCAAAGCCGTCGCCGATGTAGATGATGACGTTGTTGTTGGCGGCCTGGGCGCGGGCTTCCTGCCCGGCCAGGGCCGCCAGCAGCAAGCCGCCGCTGAGTAACATTTTCGCGTTCATAAATTCCTGAAAGAATGAGGTGACTGGGTTACAGCCGCAAAATTCCCGGCCCGCCGTGAGGCCGCCGTTACGGCCGCATCAACCCTTCGTTACCAATAAAAATCGAAGCGGTTGTTTTGATAATAATTAGCTAATCAGCACCTTATTCCATCAATTATACCTTTGCAGCCACCCTCGCTATGCCGGTTTACGCATGTTTTTTTCTGCGCTCCTTTCTCCTGCTTCTCGCTTCTGCCCGGTTTTGCTGGGGCTGTCGCTGCTGAGCTTTTGCAACACGGCCCACTCCCGGCCCCGCCCCCGGTATGCGGTGGCCGGCCGCGAACGGCCGGTGGCCCTGCTGCACG
>NZ_BAAGZM010000339.1:0-4523 GCF_054778495.1 Hymenobacter agri | reverse complement strand
GCCGGTGCCGGTGCCGATGTCGAGCAGGCGGGTGGCGCCGGTGAGGTCGGCGCTGGCGCCCAGCAGGCAGGCGTCGGTGCTCACCTTCATGGCGCAGTCGCCCTGCTCGATGCGGAACTGCTGAAACTGGAAGTAGTCGTTGGGCATGAAATGGCTAAAGCAGTGACTTTGTGGCTTCGATGGACTCATAGCCCTCATCCACTAACAGTCCTTTGCCCAGCGCGCTTTGCACGGCCAGCACGTCGCAACGCTCGTTTTCGGCGTGGCCAGCGTGGCCTTTTATCCAGTGAAAGGTGACCTTGCGCTGCTTATAGATGCGCAGGAAGCGCCGCCACAGGTCCTCGTTGGCCTTTTTGCCGAAATCGGATTTAGCGGCCCAGCCGAAAACCCACTTCTTCTCCACGGCATCGACCACATACTTGGAATCGGATACGACGCGGATGGGCAGCTCGGGGCGCGTCACGGCCTCGAGGCCGACGATGACGGCGAGCAATTCCATGCGGTTGTTGGTGGTGCGGCGGAAGCCCTGGGTAAGCTCCTTCTCGTGCGGGCCGTAGCGCAGAATGGCGCCGTAGCCGCCCGGGCCCGGGTTGCCGCGCGCCGAGCCGTCGGTGAACAGGTGAATCATATTGGTGCTTGGTGCTTGGTGCCTGGTGCTTGGTGCATGGTGCAGATATGTTCAGTAGAACAAGCCAAGCACCAAGTACCAACAACTAAGCACTAAAAATTGGCTTTAAACAGCTTAATGGCGATGGCCAGCAGGATGACGCCGAACACGCGGCGCAGCACGTCTTCGCCGGCTTTGCCGAGTTTGCGCTCAATCCAGGGGCTGGTTTTGAGCACGGCGTACACGAACACGAGGTTGAGCAGGATGCCCACCAGGATGTTGGGCAGGGTGTAGGCCGCGCGCAGCGAGAGCAGCGTGGTCATGGTGCCGGCCCCCACGATGAGCGGAAACGCCAGTGGCACAATGGAGCCGGTGCTGCCCGACAGGTCGGACTTGAACAGCTCGATTCCCAGTATCATTTCCAACCCGATGAGGAAGATGAGCACCGCGCCGGCCAGCGCAAAACTCTCGTTGTCAACCCCGAACAGGCGCAAAATGCTCTGGCCCAGAAACAGGAAGGCCACCATCAGGCAGCCGGCCACCACCGTGGCCAGCTCGGCCTTGATTTCGCCCTCGCGCTGCCGAATCTGAATGATTATCGGGATGGAACCCACGATGTCAATCACGGCAAAGAGCGTGAGTGTGACGGAGAAGATTTGTTGGAGGTTGAACATGGTGGAGGGGTTGAATGCTGAGGGCTGAATGTTGAGTTGAAGAAGATATTCTGAAGGCGCTTTACTCGGGCAAAGCGGCTGTCATCTGCCAAAAAACTCAACATTCAACCCTCAAAACTCGACCTTTAGTTAGGGTATTCCTTGGCGAAAAACTGCACCAGCGCTTCAAAAGCCGCATCGGGCACGGCCGGGAAATTGGCGATGCGCACAGTGGTGTTTTTCAGCGGGCCGTAGCCGCTGCCTAGCTGCAGGCCGGCTTCCTTGGCTTTGGTTTTGATTTCGTCGATGAGGGCCGCGTCGCCGGCCAGGCCGATGACGGTGGTGCTTCGCGTTTCGGGGTTGTGCACGAAGGGCGCGAGCGGGGTGGCCTGGTCGAAGAAGGCGTAGAGCTTCTCGGCGCGCTCGGCCAGGTGCTGGGCCACGGCTTTGATGGGCTCGCGGTCGGCCAGCACGCGGCTGAGCAGGTAGATGCCCAGCACGTTGGGCGTGTAGTTGGTTTGGTGGTTCAACATCTGGCTCAGCATGGCGGGCAGCGCGTTGTAGTGGGCGCGGTCGTTCACGAGCTTGGCCTGGGCCACGGCGCGGGGCGAGAGTATCATCACGCCCAGGCCGGCGGGTAGGCCGAAGCACTTCTGCACCGAGCCGTACCACACGTCGGCCTTGATGTACTTCAGGTTGAGGCCGGCCAGCGAGCTGGTGGCATCCACAGCCAGCAGGGCCCCGCCGAGGCGGTTGTAGAGGTTCAGGATGAAGCCTTCGCGCAGCTGGGTGGCGGTGCTGGTTTCGTTCTGGGTGATGCAGACGAGGTCGGTATCGTCGGGGGCGAAGGGCAGGCTGGCGATGTCGGGCAGCTCGTCGAGGCCGAACTGCAGGCCCGTGCTGGCCGGCCGGATGGCCTTGGCATACTTGTACCACTTCTCGCCGAAGTCGCCGTTGTAGAGGTGAAACGAGCGGCGCGGCGTGAGGCTCTGGGCCAGAATCTCCCAGCACTCGGTGGCCGAGCCGGTGAACAGGACGGTGTAGTCCTGCGGCACGTTGAGCTTGGCTTTGAGGTCGGTAACGGTCTGGCGTACCAGGGCCGTTACTTTTTCGGAGCGGTGCGGGGCCGAGAGCCAGCCCTCATCGAAAGCATCGGTGAGGTACTGCCGAACGGCGGGATATACGGCCGAAGGCCCGGGATTGAAGGTATACATGGTCGGAACCGCGGCTTGACGCGGATTTATCGGATTGCACGAATTTGCCGGCAGCCTTACGGCTGTGGCAACCTGCCGGCTTCAACGCAGGCGCTGGGGAAAGCGTGTAGCGGGCCGGAAAGTTAGTAGGCACAAAGGTCGCAGACTTCCGCCTACAAAATCCGGGAAATCCGAAAAATCCGCCTCAAACCGTGGGGCCGGCTATACCCGAAACCCGACGCGTTTGGGCTGCTGGTTTAGGAACCACTGCACGGCCAAGCGGTAGCTCTCGAGCCCAAAGCCGCTGATGCTGCCCACGCAGTTGCGCCCCAGCAGGCTTTTCTGGCGGAACTCCTCGCGGGCGTGCAGGTTGCTCAGATGCACCTCCACCACGGGCGCGCTGATGGCGGCCACGGCATCGGCCAAAGCCACGCTGGTGTGGGTGTAGCCGCCGGCATTGAGCACGATGCCGTGGTGGCTGAAGCCGATTTCGTGTAGCTTATCAATCAGCACGCCCTCGTGGTTGCTCTGGAAATGCGTCAGCTTTAGCTGCGGAAAAGCCTCCTGCAGCTCGGGGAAAAAGTCGTCGAACGAGCGGTTGCCGTAGATGCCGGGCTCGCGGCGGCCGAGCAGGTTGAGGTTTGGGCCGTTGAGGATGAGAATGTCCATATCGAAGGGTTTGAAGCCCAAAGAACGGATGTAGAGACGCGACACTTCGCGTCTCTTCGTTGAACGATACCAGAACGACAGCCCACGACATTTCTCGAATGGCGCGAACGATAAGACGCGAAGTGTCGCGTCTCTACATCCGTTCTTTGGGCCATACAATCCTAAACCCATGACCTGGCCCCAAGCCCTCAAACAGTTCGACGGCTACCTGCGCCTCGAAAAGTCGCTCTCGCCCAACTCGGTCGAAGCCTACGTGCGCGACATCGGTAAGCTCCAGCAGTTTCTGATTATCCAGAAACTTCACATCGGCCCCACGCAGGTGAGCACCGAAGTGCTGCGCGAGTTTCTGGCTACGCTGCAGGGGCTGGGCCTGAGCGCCACCTCGCAAGCCCGTACGCTCTCTGGCCTGAAAGCGTTTTTCAGCTTCCTCATCATGGAAGACCTGCTGAAAATCGACCCCACCGACACGCTTGAAGCCCCCAAAACCGGCCGCCACCTGCCCGATACTCTCAGCTACCCCGAAGTAGAGCAACTGCTAGCCGCCATCGACCTGAGCACCGACGAGGGCCTGCGCACCCGCGCCCTGCTCGAAGTGCTGTACTCGTCGGGCCTGCGCGTGAGCGAGCTCTGCGACCTGCGCCTGAGCAACATCTACGCCGACGACGGCTTTATGAAAGTGGTAGGCAAGGGCAACAAGGAGCGTCTCGTGCCCGTTGGCCGCGAAGCCCTCAAGCACCTCAACTTCTACCTCAGCGGCGTGCGCGGCCACCTCGACATCAAGCCCGGCGCCGAAGATTTTGCCTTTCTGAGCCAGCGCGGCCGGCCGCTCTCGCGCATCACCGTCTTCACCACGCTCAAGAAGCTGGCCGAGCAGGCGGGCCTGCGCAAAACCATCAGCCCGCATACCCTGCGCCACTCCTTCGCCACGCACCTCATCGAAGGCGGGGCCGACCTGCGCGCCGTGCAGGAGATGCTGGGCCACGCCAGCATTACGACTACCGAAATCTACACCCACCTCGACCGCGACTTTCTGCGGCAGGTCATTACCGAGTATCATCCGCGCAGCTAGGGTGGGGGAGAAGGGTGTGGAGGTAAGAGGAGTGGAAGGGAGGGAATTGGAAGAAATGAAAGAACGTCATGCAGCGCGCGACGAAGCATCTTGCCCGCAGGCAGTAATTCAATCGATTGAGTTGCGTTGCGCAGTAAAGATGCTTCGCCGCGCGCTGCATGACGTTCGATAATCGTTCCCCGCATCCCGCCCCCATTGTGTAAATTTGACCTTTCTGCACCCGTCGAATGGCCGATAATCGTTATAAAAACCCTCCCGCCGGACCCTCGGCCAACCGCCCGAACGAGCCCAGGGCCAACCGCCGCAACGAGCCCCGGGCCAATGGCCCCGCG
>NZ_BAAGZM010000338.1:0-4537 GCF_054778495.1 Hymenobacter agri | reverse complement strand
GGGAGGCGTGAGGCGAACGCCTCCCCGCCCTACCTTCGCTCCCATGAAACCCACTGCCCCGCCGGTGCTGGCGCTGGCCTCGTTTCCGGGGCCGCTGGCCCGCACGCCGTACTACTGCGACCGGCTGGAACGCCACATCGTGCGCCACCCGCACGTGAACGCGCCGCACGCCCACGACTTCTACCTGCTGCTCTACATCACCGAAGGCGCAGGCACGCATACGGTTGATTTGGTAACGTATGAGCTGCGGCCGGGCAGCCTGTTTTTTCTGGCGCCGGGGCAGGTGCACCACTGGCAGCTCGCGCCCGACACGGCCGGCTACGTGGTGTTTTTCAGCGCCGACTTCTACCTGTTTCGCTACCCCGGCAGCGGGCTCTACGACTTTCCGTTTTTCGACAGCGCCCACCCGCCGGTGCTGTATCTGCCGCCGGCCGAAACCGACATTCGCCCGCTCATCGAGCGCCTGTTTGCCGAGTACGAAACGCCCCAGGCCAATCAGGCCGAAGTTTTCCGCTCCTACCTGCACCTGAGTTTGGAGCTGGCCGCCCGCCACTACGCCGCCCCCGCCGCCGCCGAAACGGGCCTGGCCCAGCAGCAAATCCGCCAGTTCGGGGCGCTGCTGAACCAGCACTACCGCACTCTGCGCAGCGTGCGCGACTACGCCGCGCTGCTGCACGTGTCGGCCAACCACCTCAACGCCCTGTGCCGCCGCGTACTCAACAAAACGGCCAGCGACCTCATCCACGCCCGCGTCATCACCGAGGCGCAGCGGCTGCTCAGCCACTCGGCCCTGGGCGTGGCGCAGGTGGCCTACGCGCTGGGCTTCGAGGATGCCTCATACTTCGGGCGCTACTTCCGCAAGTACACCGGCATCACGCCCGAAGCGTTTCGGCAGCAGCGTTGATTTGTCCGGTAAGTGCCCGCAAATGGGCGGCTGTCGCGCTTTCGGCCCCCGGTAATTTTGGGGTATCGAAAGCGGCAGGTGCCGCGCCGGCCAGCCGCGCATGGGCGCGGGCCGCATTTTTCCGTATAGATTTCCGGCTTCCTCATGCCCCTCTCCCCCGCCCCCGCTATGGCCGAACCCGCCGATACCGATACCTACGAACTCGTTGATTCCACTGCGCTGGCGCTGGCCAAGCTGCGCTGCCCGCGCTGCCACCGCGGCCCGCTGTTCACGCACTCCGCCCTCAACCTCACCAAATTCGCCCAGATGCCCGCGCAGTGCCCCGTGTGCAGCCAAACCTACGAGCCAGAGCCGGGCTTCTATTTCGGCTCCATGTACATCACCTTCGGCTTCAACGTGGCCACTACGCTGGTACTGGGCGTGCTCATCTACTACCTCCTCGGCGACCCCGACACGTGGGTGTACGTGGCCATCATCACCGGGGCCACGGTGCTGCTCACGCCCCTCATCCTGCGCTACTCGCGCGCGCTGATGCTGTATCTGTTCGGCGGCGCGCGGTACAGTCACAAGTGGGGACGCGGATAAAACGAGTACCCCGAAATTTCATTTCGGCCCGCGTGAACAACGTGTTCACGCGGGCCGAAATGAAATTTCGGGGTGCTCGCTTTAACAGCCCTATTTCAGCACCTGCGCGCGCCACACGTTGTTGCCGGGGTTGGCGTCGGGCAGCAGCTTGGTGGGGTTGAGCTGCACGCGGGTGAGCGGCGTGGTCGTGTTCACGCGGAACGTCCAGGTGCCGCTGCGCTGCCATACTTCCACGGGCAGGCGCACGCGGGTGACTTTGCCGCTGGTTTCGGTCACGTCGGCAATGACGGGCATGGCGGCCTGGCCCTTGTTCTCCACGGTGATGAGGGCGCCCTGGGCGGGGTCCTGGTTGGCGTAGGCCACGGTGGTCACGGCCTGGTCCAGAATCCAGTTGTTGTACACCCACTCGCGCCAGAACCAGGTCAAATCCTCGCCGCTGGCCTCGTTCATCGTCCGGAAAAAGTCCTTGGGCTGCGGGTGCTTAAAGGCCCAGCGCTTGATGTAGGTGCGGAAAGCGTAGTCGAACCGCTCGGGCCCCAGAATCTCGGCGCGCAGCAGAAACAGGCCGTAGCCCATCTTGCTGTAGGCCGCGTAGCCGAGGAAGTTGGAGGGCGTTACGTCGGGCACGGTGTAGGGCGGCACGGTGGTCGGGTCGCTCATGTAGCGGATGTTGCCCTGCACCAGGCGGGCCGTGTCGTTCAGCACTTTAGCATATTCGCCGTTATTAAAGGCGTTGCTCGACAGAATGTTGATAAACGTATTGAAACCCTCGTCCATCCACGGGTACTTGCGCTCGTTCGAGCCTACAATCATCGGAAACCAGTTGTGGCCAAACTCGTGGTCGGTTACGCTCCACAGGCTGGCTTTGCGGGCCTTGGCGCCGCAGAACACGATGCCCGGGTACTCCATGCCGCCCACCACGCCGGCCACGTTCGTCGCCACCGGGTAGGTGTATTCGTACCACTGCTTCGAGTTGAATTCGATGCTCTTCTTCACGTATTCCGTGCTGCGGTTCCAGGCCGTATCCTGCGCCGCCTCCACCGGGTAGAGCGACATGGCCAGCGACTTACGCCCGCTGGGCAGGTTCATCTTGGCGGCATCCCACACGAAGGCCGACGACGCGGCCCAGGCCACATCGCGCGCCCGCTGGCACCGGAAATGCCAGGTCAGGCGGCCGTTCTGGCCGCCGGGCCGCGAGCCGGCCTGCGTCACCTCGTCCACCGAGCGCACAATGACGGTTTGGTCGGAGCCGGCGGCTTTGGCCAGACGGCTCTGCTGGGCGCTGGTCAGCACTTCGGCGGGGTTCACCAGCTCGCCCGAGCCGCCCACGAGGTAGTTGGCGGGCACGTTCAGGGTGTAGTCGAAATTGCCGTATTCGAGGTAAAACTCGGCCGTGAGGTAGGGCAGCGTGTTCCAGCCTTCCACGTCGTCGTATACGGCCATACGCGGGTACCACTGCGCTACCTCGAATATCTCGCCGTTCTTGGTTTTGAGGCGGCCCAGGCGGTCGGAGCCGTACTCCGGAATGCTAAAGCCGTAGTCGATATTGATTTTCAGCTTGTCGCCGTTGGGTTTCAAGGCCTCAGGCAGAATAATCTGCATGCGCGTATCATTCACGCGGTAGTTGGCCTTCAGCTTCTTGCCGTGCAGCTCGATGCTCACGGTTTGCAGCGAGTCGCCGCCCCGGAAGGCGCGGTCGGCGTTACCAAACCGGCCGCCGCCGATGGGCGTCACGGCCCCGCCGCGCGAGTCGTTGCGGTACAGGTTCTGGTCGACCTGCAGCCACACGAAGGGCAGCGCGTCGGGCGAGTTATTGGTGTAAGTAATGACCACGGAGGCCGTAACGCGGGCCGTTTTCTCGTCCAGCCGGGCGTTGATTTTGTAGTCGGCCGCGTTCTGCCAGTACTCGGCGCCGGGCTGGCCGCCGGCCGTGCGCGTAGGCGTGCTCAGCTGCTCAATAAAGCTAGGGTTGAACAGCGTGCGCGAGTCGTAGGCCGGGCCGGTATTGATGCTCTGGGCCAGGGCCGGGCCGGCCGCCAGCAAGGCCGCGCCCAGCAGAAAATGGAGTTTCATGCGAATGATGAAGGAATAAAGCAGGAATGAAGGACACAAAAGAACGTCATGCTGAGCGCAGTCGAAGCATCTTTACCGCTACACATTCCGGCCGATTGGGATTAGTTGCGCAGTAGCGATGCTTCGGCGAGCTCAGCATGACGTTCTTAACCAGACCACCGCTATTTCTTACCGCCCCTAGCGCAGCCGCTGCTGCACCAGCTGCATCAGCCCGTTTAAATCGGCCGCGTCCATCTCCGGCGCTTCGATGAACGGCGTCAGGCGGCCATCCTCGCTCAACGCGAAAGCGGCCGGCAGCGGGTGCGCCGCCTGCGCCGGGTAGTCGCGCACGAACTCGTCGCGGTGCAGAAAATCGACCGGCACGGGCAGCGTTTTCACAAAATCCCGCCACGCCGGAAACATGCTGGTAGCGCCGTAGGTGATGGCGCACAGCGAACACGGGTAGGTGCTGGGCGAGAGAATTTTGTGGAACATGTCCTTGAGGCCGGCCAGGCGGCCGCCATCGGCATTGTACACAAAAATGAGGCGTTGGGGCAGCATCAGGCGGGGCCGGCGAAAGGACGGGCCGCAAGATACCCGTTCTAGGGCTGCCTCACGGCCCGGCCGGGCGGTCCAGACTCAGGAGCAGGCCTTGCAACTCCTGGTTCAGCAGGCGCACCGAGGCTTGCAACTCGTTGAGCATGTTGGCGCGCACCGTCAGGTCGTCGGCTTCGTAGGGGCCGCCCGCGCCGAAGAGCAGCGCCTGCTGCTGCCGGCCAGCCCTGGTTTCGGGCGCGTTCAGCTCGCCGTAGCGCTGCCAACGCAGGCGCGTGTTGTGGGCCACCGAGTTTTTGCCCCGGTTGCTAAAGGCCTTTTCCGTGAGCAGGTACCACACGCCGGGCGGGTACACGGCCGATGCCGGCGCTTCGTGCCACACGTCGGCCAGCAGGTTGCGCGGGTGCACAAACGGCACCGTGCGGTGCGACGCGAGCGTGA
>NZ_BAAGZM010000337.1:0-4546 GCF_054778495.1 Hymenobacter agri | reverse complement strand
GAAGGCCCCTGGGCCGACCGCCTCATCGACCTGCGCGTGGATGACAGCGCCTCCCCGCTGCCCGAGCTGCACCGCCTGCTGCGTCTGGCCCGCGCCTACGACCACATGAACGCCGGCGACTTGGCGGTGGAGAAAAACGACATGCCCACGGCCATTCGCGAGTACCAGGCTGCCGAAAAGATGTTTCCGCAAAACCTCGAAATGAAGTACTGGCACGCCATCACGCTCGCCAACAAGCAGCAGGTGCCAGCGGCAATGGCCCTGCTCAAGCCCATTTTCAAGCAGGAGCCCAACTGGCGCGTGCTCACCCAGCGCCTGCCCAAAGTGGGCCTGCTGACGGTGACGGACGCCGAGCTGAAGCAGATTATGGCGCTGTAAACTGGAAAAGTCTGGTAAAAAAAGAACGTCATGCTGAGCTTGTCGAAGCATCTCTCCCGCTGCAATAACTAAGTACGTTGCGCGGGAGAGATGCTTCGACAAGCTCAGCATGACGTTCTTTGCAGGAATGACTATTCCTTCCAGATTAATGAAATTCCTTTTTACCCTTTCCACTGCTTTCTTATTAAGCGGCACGGCCGCTCAGGCCCAAACTCCGCTCACCGTGCCCGCCCCCGTGAAACAGGCGCTGGAGCAGGTGCAGCCCGAAGCCATTAAAGCCCACATCGCCTACCTTGCCGATGACCGCCTGCTGGGCCGCAAAGCTGGCACCCCCGGCTACCAGATGGCCGTCGACTACGTAACCGACCAGCTCAAGAAGATGGGCGTGCAGCCCGCCGGCGAGGGTGGTACCTACGTGCAGAAAGTACGTCTGCGGCGTGCCTTCCTCAAGCCCGGGGCCACGCTGGCGGTGCGCGAGTGGCAGGGAACCACGTTCGCGCTCGAAGCCGAGAAAGACTATGTGCTCTACCCCAACCCCGAGCTGCCTGCCACCCGCGTCGATAACGTGCCACTGGCTTTTGCCGGCTACGGCATCAGCGCGCCCGATTTGGGCTACGACGACTACGCCGGCCTCGACGTGAAGGGCAAGGTGGTGATGATTGTGCGCGGCGCGCCCCGCACGTTTACTTCCACGGTGGCCTCGGCCAGCCAGGATTTGGCCGGGCTGCTGAAAAACGCCATCAACCACGGCGCGGTGGGGCTGATTCTGGCCTCGGCCCACGCCGGCAACCTGCCCGACCTCAAAAACGGCACCTACAGCGTGCTCGGGGCCGATGGCAAGATTTCGGTGTCGCGTACGTTCGCGCCCGGCAGCAAGCAGCAGTTCTACGGGGCTGTAAACGCGGCCACGCTCCAGCGCTTCCTGCAAACGGCCGAGCTCGACACGACGCGGGTTTTTGCCGCCATGCGCAGTGGTAAGCCGGCCTCGAAGGGTCTGCGGGCCACCGTTACGGCCACTATGCAGTCTGCTTACCAGGATATTGAGAGCTCCAACGTGGTGGGCATGTTCGTGGGCTCCGATGCCCGGCTGCGCAACGAGTACGTGGTGCATTCGGCTCACCTCGACCACCTGGGCGTGACCGCGCCGGTGCAGGGCGACTCCATCAACAACGGCGCGCACGACAACGCCTCGGGCGTGGCCTGCGTGCTCGAAATCGCCAAAATCTACTCCCAGCTCAAGGAAAAGCCGAAGCGCACCATGCTCTTTGCCTTCATGACCGGCGAGGAACTGGGCCTGCTGGGCTCGTCGGCCTTTGCGGCCTACCCCACGGTGCCCAAAAATGAAATTGTGGCCGACATCAACATGGACATGCCCACCATCATCGCCCCGCTGCTGAGCGTGGTGGCCCTGGGCGCACCGCATTCCACGCTGCTGAAACCCGTGCAGCGCGCCTGCGCCTACATGGGCATCGCCCTCGAAAACGACCCCGAGCCCGAGCAGAACCGCTTCATCCGCAGCGACCAGTACAGCTTCGTGACGGCTGGCATTCCGGCCCTGCACCTCAAATACGGCAACAAAACCGCCGACGGCAAAAACAACCTCAGCGAGGAAGTGCAGAAGTGGCGCGCCGTGACCTACCACAAGCCGCAGGACGACATTAACGGCCGCTTCGACTTCGAAGCCGGCCAGAAGTACGTGCAGCTCTGCTTCCTGGTGGGCTACCAGGTGGCCCAGGACGTTGCCCGCCCCCAGTGGAACCGTGGTGACTTCTTCGGCCAGCGCTACGGCAAGCGGTAGGCAGTTTGGCGGGCCCGGCTATCGCAAACGGTTGTGGTAGTGGGTTGGGTAAATTGATTCACAATCAATGATTTGGGGAGTGGTTTGCGCGTCTATATTTGCGCCAAATCACTCCTCTTTTTTTATGCCCACCCATTTCAATTTCCGGCGTTGCGCGCCGCTGCTCGCGGCGGCCACGGCCCTGCTCGGCGCCTGCCAGTCGAACCCCACCGCCACCACCGAAACCGCCGCTACCAAGCCCGCCGCCGCCGACTCGGCCGCCGCCAAACAGCCGCTCTCGCAGCCCTTGGTGAAGGACATTTACACCGCCGACCCGTCGGCGCACGTTTTCGCCGGTAAAATCTACATCTACCCCTCGCACGACATCGAGGCCGGCATTCCAGAGAATGACAAGGGCGACCATTTCGCCATGCGCGACTACCACATCCTGTCGATGGACAGCATTGGCGGGCCCGTGACGGACCACGGCGTGGGGCTCGACATCAAGGATATTCCCTGGGCCGGCCGCCAGCTCTGGGCGCCCGATGCGGCCTTCAAAAACGGCACCTACTACCTCTACTTCCCGGTGAAGGACAAGCAGGACGTTTTCCGCATCGGCGTGGCCACCAGCACCAATCCGGCAGGACCGTTTAAGGCCGAAGCCACGCCCATCGCGGGCAGTTTCAGCATCGACCCGGCCGTGTTTACCGACACCGACGGCAAGGCCTATATGTATTTCGGCGGCTTGTGGGGCGGCCAGCTCCAGCGCTGGCAAACCGGTAAGTACGACGCCAACGCCCCCGAAAAAGAGCCCAACGGCAACGTGCCCGCCCTCAACGCCCGTGTCGGCCAGCTCGCGGCCGACATGAAGCACTTCGACGGCCCGGTGCAGGAAGTGAAAATTCTGGACGAAGCTGGCAAGCCCCTGCTGGCTAGCGACACCAAGCGCCGCTTCTTCGAGGGCGGCTGGCTGCACAAGTACCAGGGCAAGTACTACTTCTCGTACTCGACCGGCGATACGCACCTGCTGGTGTACGCCGTGGGCGACAAGCCCACCGGCCCCTTCACCTACAAAGGCGTCATCATGGAGCCCGTGCAGGGCTGGACCACGCACCACTCCATCGTGGAAGTGAAGGGCAAGTGGTACATCTTCTACCACGATACCCAGTTGAGCGGCAAAACCTGGCTGCGCAACATCAAGGTGACGGAACTGAAGCGCCGGGCCGATGGGAGCATTGAGACGATAGTGCCGTAATACCTCACGGGACCCCTGTGGGGCGGCCCCTCTCCTCAGGGAGAGGGGAGCCAGACGATTTAGATGGAAGCCTCGGCTCAGTTTTGAGTCGAGGCTTTTCCTTTTTCTGAATCGAATGTGTAGGATTAGCGCCGCCGTGGCTCCCCTTTCCCCAAGGCTTCGCGCATCAAGCGAACCGGGGCCGGGGGTGAGGTTACGCTAGGCGAACGACGACGCCCCGAAACTTTCCCCGGCCTTCATTGCTTTACCCATTCGTATTTTTGCAGACTCATGCGGCCCGGCCGCTCTTTTATAACTCACTACGACAATGGCAGTTTATCCCGAATACATGGTGGCGCCCATCCGCCAGGACCTCACCGAAGCTGGCTTCGAGCAATTGATGACTCCCGAGGAGGTAGATTCCGCCCTCGCCTCGAACGAAGGCACTGTGCTGGTGGCCGTGAACTCGGTGTGCGGCTGCGCCGCCGCCAAGGCCCGCCCCGCTCTGAAAATGGCCCTCGCCAGCGCCGACAAGAAGCCCGGCAAACTCGTGACGGTATTTGCCGGCATGGAAACCGACGCCGTGGCCAAAATGCGCGAGCACCTGCTCCCGTACCCGCCCTCGTCGCCCTGCATCGCCCTGTTCAAAGACGGCGAGCTGGTGCACATGATTGAGCGCTACCATATCGAAGGCTCCGACGCCATGCGCATCGTGAACAACCTGCAAGGCGCGTTCGAGGAGTATTGCTAAGCAGTAACAACCGTCCGCAAAAAAGGCCCATCGTAACACGACGGGCCTTTTTTGCGGGCGTCCGAAGCGGCTTCAGGCGCTGCGCGTCGCGGCGGCGGCCCGCGGTTTTGGCTTGGGCTTTTTGTGGCGGCGGCCCCACCACAGCAGCGTGCCCGTCACGGGCAGGCTGGCGGCCAGCAGGCTGCCCAGGAAGGCTGCGATTTTGCCGCCCAGGCCCATAATCTGGCCCGTGTGCAGGTCGTAGTTCATTTCCGAGAGCTTGCCGCCGGGGCTGCGGCCGGCATGGAACTGCGCCTGCAACAGCTGCCCCGACACCGGATGGAACGCGTACTCGTCGCGCTGGTAGTAGTGCAGCGCCCGCCGGTAGGCCCAGCACTGGGCCGGGGCCTTGCCCGCGCCGGTGGGC
>NZ_BAAGZM010000336.1:0-4573 GCF_054778495.1 Hymenobacter agri | reverse complement strand
CGCGGGCCGCGGGCAGCAGCGCCGGCAGGGCCAGGGCCAGCCACAGGGCCCGGCCACGCAATGCTTTTACTTGCTTAATCCCTTGCTTCATAGCACTAAGATAGGCGATGGATAAAGAACTTGTAGAGATGCGCCTACGCATTTTATCCGAAAACGTGACGCTCAGCCATTTTCTTTTAGCCGCCCACCCATGCTGCCCCACCCCTGCCCTAGCCCGATACCCGCGTCTCCGTGAGCCGCGATACAACTACTTCCAAAACGCAAAAATCCCGCAACACAGACTGTTGCGGGATTTTCAAGGATTTTTAGCAGTGGTTATTTCTGCTGCGTCTTCACGGTCTTGCCCGAGGGTTTGTCCTTGATTTCGGTTTCGTTTTTCTTTTCGTCGCGCTTGGTGGCGGGGTCGGTATGCTTGGGGGTGCTGACGGGCGTGGCCATATTACAGAAGCTATTGGTGAAAGAGTACGCTCGTGTACGGCAGCTGGCGCGGGGCGGCCCGGAAATGCCGGAATTTTATGCCCCCAGCCTCCGCCTCACCCCTCCACGCCCACCGTGCGCCGGATGCCCAGCTTTTTCATCCGCGCCTCCAGCGTTTTGGGGTTGATATCCAACAATAAAGCTGCGCCCTGTGCCCCACTCACCCGGCCGCCGGTGCGCTGCAGGGCGGCCAGGATGTGGTCGCGCTCCTGCTCTTTCAGCGTTTTGATGGGTGCGGCGGCCAACATCGGCGGTGCGGCCGGAGCGGCCAGCATCAGCGGGGCCCCGGCGAAGCCAGCGAATTCCAGGAATTGCCCCTGGCTCACGATAATAGATTGCTCAAGCACATGCTCCAGTTCGCGGATGTTGCCGGGCCAGCTGTAGGCTTGCAGGGCGGCCAAATCTGTCGGCCGCACCTGCCGGATGGGTTTGCCCAGCCGCTTGCTCAGGCGCTGCACAAAGTGGCGTAGCAGGGGCTCAATGTCTTCGCGGCGCTCGCGCAGCGGGGCCAGCTCAATGGGGAACACGTTGAGGCGGTAGTACAGGTCGGCCCGGAAGCGGCCGGCGGCTACCTCATCGGCCAGCACGCGGTTGGTGGCGGCAATCACACGGGCATCGGAGTGCAGCACTTTGGTGCCGCCCAGGCGCTCAAACTCCCGCTCCTGCAGCACGCGCAGCAGCTTGGCCTGCAAGTCGAGCGGCAGCTCGCCGATTTCATCGAGGAAAATACTGCCGCCGTTGGCCAGCTCAAACTTACCGATGCGCCGCTCTACCGCCCCGGTAAACGCGCCCTTTTCGTGCCCAAACAATTCACTCTCAATCAGCTGAGCCGGCAGGGCGGCGCAGTTGAGTTTAATGAGGGCGCGGGCGCGGCGCGGCGAGGCGTTGTGCAGCTCGCGGGCCACCAGTTCCTTGCCGGTCCCGGTTTCGCCCGAGATGAGTACCGTGGTATCGGTGGGGGCTACCAGGCCAATGCGCCGCTCGACCAGCTGCAGGGCCGGGCTGCTGCCGATGAAGGTGCCCGAGTCGGCGCCGAAGCGGGCCGAGGTGTTGATTTCGCCCACCAGGTAGGTGCGCTCCTCCTCCACCTGCGCTTTCAACTCCTCAATCTGCTCGAAGGCAAAGAGATTTTCGAGGGCCAGCGCAATCTGGGGCGCGAGCGTGAGCACGGTGGCCAAGTCTTCGGGGCGGAAGGCCGTGGGGTTGGGCGAGGCCAGCATGAGCACGGCCGCGCCGTCGGGCCGCTGCCAGATGGGGGCAATCAGCAAAGCGCGCGTGCCGTAGGCCTCGTACACGTGGCGCAGGAGCGGGTAGCGCTGGGCCTGGGCCCGGAAATCGTCGGCGGCGAAAAGGCCCGGCGTGCGCAGCAGCTCGTGCAGTTGCTGGTACATGGTGGCGGCATCGAGCTGGTTCAGGCCGTTCTGGCGGTTGGGGTCGAGAGCCAGCAGCGGGGCATCGGGCCCCTGCCCCAGGCGCGAAAATTCGGCAAAGCCCTCGAAGGGCTCCTGCCGCCCGGCCCGCTGCACCCGCAGCCCGAAATAATCGAACGGTATCATGTGGCTTAGGGCCTCGGCCACGGCCCGGAACAGGGGTTCGCGCTGCTTGATGCTGAGCAGCGCGTTGGTGATGTTGAGCTGCAGGGTGCGCTCCTGCTCGCGACGAGCTACCTCCTCGAAGGCTAGCGTGTTGGCCACGGCAATGGCAATGAGGGAGCCAATTTTTTCCAGCAGTATTTCGTCGGCGGCGGTGAAGGTGGGCGTGCGGCGCGAGGCCAGCGTCATGAACCCGGTGAGGCGGCCGGCAATGTGCAGCGGCACCGCCGTGAGGTGCCTGATGCCCAGGTTCGTCATCTTCTTATACGCCGCATATTCCGGATAATCAGCCAGGTACTGCTGCGGCGTGAACTGCTGCACGCGCGGGTCGGCCACCAGCTTTTCGAGCGGTGAGCCGGCGATGGGGCTGAAATTATCAGCCCCCGGGGGCAGCGGCGGGGCCTCGTCGACACCGTAGTAGTCGCGCAGAAACAGGCGCTTCTGCTGCACCGCCTCGTCGAACACGTTGATGCCGATGAGGTCGAACGGGAAAATCAGCCGCAGCTTGGTCGTTACCACCTTAAACAGCTGGTCTTTGTCGCGGATGGTGGCGATGGCCTCGTTGAGGTGCAGCAGCAGCGTTTCGTCGTTGGTGGGCATGTGGTGGGGGCGGTGGCCGGGTCGGTTTTCGCGGTCTGATTAGACCCGCTGCATCAGTGGTAACATTCCTATTTTCCTCAAATAGCAGGAATAAAATTACAGCAATTCCTGCTATTTAAGAAAAAATAGCGCGCTACTGATTTTTTATATATAGTAACAGTTCAACAAAACCTTATTTTAAATATCTAGTATCCAACAAGAACCTACGACAATTATTTTTTAACCGGGTGCTGGCACGTCTTTCGGTAAAGGCGGGGCACACTCAATGCCACTTGGCCTTATGCTTTCTCATCAACACCTCAAGGGTTTAGCGGGTTTGTCGCTGTTTGGCGGCCTGCTGCTGACCCGGCCGGCACTGGCGCAAAATCAGCCCAGCGTTCCTGCTGCTTCCCAGGCTATTGGCCTGGCCAGCGACTCCCTGACCCTCGGCGCCACGCTGCAAGCCGTGCTCGACGCCAACCCCAGCGTGACCAATCTCACCGAATTGGCCGCGGCTTCGGCCAGCCGTCTGAGCCAGACGCGCGCCGGCTTCCTGCCCCAGGTAACCGGCACGGCTACCTACACGCGCATCGACCCAGTGGTGAAACTGCCATTTGGCGGTGAAACCTTGCAGTTTGCGCCGAATAACAACTATGACTTCCACGTGACGGCGCAGTACCTGCTGTTTGACTTCGGCAAGAACGAGGCGACCGTGAAAGTGGCCGAGTCGCAGGTGCAAACGGCGCAGGACAACATCAATGTAGCCCGCCGCGACCTGGCCTTCAACGCCGCACAGGTATACTACAACATCCTGTTCATGCGCGAGAGCATTAAGGTGCAGGACCAGCAGATTGCTTCGCTGCAGGCGCACCGCAACGAGATGCAGAAGCGCGTGGAGGCCGGCGTGAGCACCCGCTTCGACGTGACGACCACCGACGTGCGCATCACCCAAGCCGAAAACACCAAGCTCGACCTGCAAAACCAGCTGCGCAACCAGCAGGTGCAGCTGGCCCGCCTACTGCACAAGCCCTCGACGGCCGACGTGCCGGTGAAGGGCCGCCTGAGCTACGAGCCCCAGCCGGTAGACTTGGAAGCCGAAATCACGAAGGCCAGCAACAACCGCCCCGAAGTGAAGCTGGCCCGCGACGCCGAAAACACGGCCGCGCTGCAGGCCCGCCTCATCGAGAAAAGCAACATGCCCAGCCTCGGCGCGGGCGTGCAGGCCGGCGGCAAAAACGGCTACATTCTGCCCGATATCAACCGCATTCGCTTCAACACGGTAGGCGTGCTGCAGCTGTCGGTACCGATTTACGACGGCAACAAGAACAAGAAGCAGCGCGTGGAGGCCGAGGCCAACGCCCGCGCCGCCGTGGCCCGCACCGCCGACACGCAGGAGCAAATTCGCTCCGACGTGCGCCAAGCCGTGAACAACATGGAATTCAGCCAGTCGCGCCACGCCAACGCCCAGCAGCAGGTAGCCCAGGCCACCGAGGCATTAAGCAAAGCCCGCGACCGCTACCGCTACGGCGTGGGCCAGAACCTCGACGTGCTCGACGCCGAAACCCAGCTCGCCCAGGCCCGCCTGGCCCTGGTGCAGGCCGAATACAACTACACGCTGGGCCAGTACCAGCTGCGCCGCGCCACCGGCGAGCAGATTTGGCAATAGGCTTTAGGGCATGAGGGTAAGAGGGTATGGGGACAGGAGTTTTTTCTTCGACTCCAAGGCCCATCAACCACCCCCTCCCCCTCCTACCCCCACACCCTCCTACCCTAAAAAAATGACCATCCTTTGTCCGCTCGATTTCTCGGCCGCTTCGGCTAGCCTGGTGGCTTACGCGGCGGCACTGGCCGTGGCGTATGGGGCCGAGCTGCGGCTGCTGCACGTGTGCGAGCCGCAGGAGGACCCGGCCGGCCAGCGGCCCGAT
>NZ_BAAGZM010000335.1:0-4598 GCF_054778495.1 Hymenobacter agri | reverse complement strand
GCCGCCTGCTGGGTAGGGTCGCCGTACACCACGCGCCAGCCGGGGTTGAGAATCTGGCGGCCGCGCACGCGGAAGGGCCGCTCGGCGGCTTCGGCCAGCACGGTGGTGTTGCTCACCTCACAATCGGGGTAGAAGGCGGCGATGAAGCGGCGCGTGATGATGTCGTACACGCTGGTTTCCATGCCGCCGCTGGGGCCGGCCGCGCCCGTCGGGATGATGGCGTGGTGGTCGGTGACTTTGTTGTTGTTAAAAACCTTGGGCGTCTTCGGAATCTTGGCGGCCAGCAGCGGCGCGGTCAGCGCGTCGTAGCCCGAAATGCCGCGCAGAATGCCCGGGATTTTTGGGTACTGGTCGTCGGGCAGGAAGGTGGTATCGACGCGCGGGTAGCTCACAGCCTTCTTCTCGTACAGGGCCTGCACGATTTTCAGCGTGTCATCAGCCGAGAGGCCCAGCTGGTTGTTGCACTGCACCTGCAGCGAGGTCAAATCGAACAGGCGCGGGGGCGACTCCCGCCCTTTCTTAATCTCCACGTCCGTTACGCGCAGCGGGGCGGGGCGCACGGCCTCCAGGGCCTCTTGGGCTTCTTCCTCGGTTACGAAGTAGCCCAGGGCGCGCAGGCGGCTCTTGGTATCGGGCGCGGCGTCGGCGTCCTTGGCCTTGTCAGGCGCGGCCATGTGGCTGAACAGCGTGCCCCGGTATTCGGTCTTCAGCACCCAGTACGGCTCGGGCCGGAAGTTCTGGATTTCGTGCCAGCGCTCCACCAGCAGGGCCAGCGTGGGGGTTTGCACCCGCCCGATGCTCAGCAGCTGCTTGTCTTGGTAGGTGGTGTATTTGAGGGTGAACAGGCGCGTAGCGTTGAGGCCCAATAGCCAGTCGCCCACGGCGCGGCTCTTGCCGGCCTGGTACAGGCTGTCAAACTCCTTGCTGTCGCGCAGCTTCTGGAAGCCCTGGCGGATAGCCTCCTCGGTGAGCGACGAAATCCAGAGGCGCTTCACGGGCTTGCGGCACTTGGCCTCCATCAGCACCCAGCGCTGAATGACCTCGCCCTCCTGCCCGGCGTCGCCGCAGTTGATGACTTCGGTGGCCTCGCTCACCAGCCGCTTGATGGTGTTGAACTGGCCCACCACGCCTGCGTCGCGGCGCATGAGCTTGATGCCGAACTGCTCGGGCACCATCGGCAGGTCGTGCAGGCTCCAGCGCTTCCACTCGGGGCGGTAGTCGTCGGGCTCCTTCAGCTGGCAGAAGTGGCCGAAAGTCCACGTTACCTGGTAGCCGTTGCCCTCAAAGTAGCCGTCGTGGCGGTTTTTGGCCCCGATGACCTGGGCAATTTCGCGGGCTACGCTGGGCTTTTCGGCAATGCAAACAATCACTGATTTTCGCTAATTAAACTGATTCCGCTGATTTTTTCAGCTCGGGGAATCAACAAAGGTAACGGCGAAAAAGGTCGGTTTTGGCGGGCGGAAGGCAATAAGCCTGAGCGGGGCGCGTGCAGCGCACAACTGTTGCAGCCATTCAATGCTAAAGTCCCAGAATATCTTCACTGAACGCAGGCAAACGGCCAATTTAGCCTTTTTGCGGGCGGTGTTAAAGTCTGCTGTGGTGAGTTTTTAGTTTGCGGGCAGGATGGGCAGCAGCGCATATTTCCGCCTCTCTCCTTTTCCATTCTCATCTCAATGAAACGACACTTTACCCGCTGCTGCCTGCTGGCACTACTCTCCCTTGCCGCCTGCGAAAAAGCAGAGCCGGACGAGTTGGGCCTCACTTACGTTAACGGCGTACCATACTACCACTTCACCCCCAACGACCGGCTGTGGCTGCAAGCTAAAGAGGGCGACCAATGGACATTTGAAAATTTGCGCGGCTATCGCCGGGTGTATAGGATTAATCGCGTCATTGAAACCCTTAAATACGAGCATCGAAAAACCTCTATGGGTATTCCGAGCTCATCGACTCTGCTATTCTATAACGACTTTATTACCGTCCGCTTCTCCCGCATCGACAGCGTAGGCCGTAGCGGTGCCGAGCTACGATTTGCCCGCGACGCCGCCATGCTCACCAACCTGAACTCCGGCGGCTTCGATGAAAAACGGAGCCAGTTCTACGTCGAGGGCGAGGACTATGAGTTCGTGGGCAATACCGACCTCATCAGCGACTATTATAGCTGCCGCGGCCTGAAGTTTCCGCGCGGTGCGGCCCTCAACGGCCCATTCGAGCAATTAACCGTGCACGGGCACACCTACTACGAGGTAGTGGCTTTCAAAGGCACTGCGCGCGGAGCCGACTGCCCGCCGGTGCCGGCCACTTTTATGCAGGAGCTATACTACGACCGCCAAGCCGGCCTGGTGCGCATGGTGAGCCTGGCGGGCGAGGTATGGGAGCGGGTGCTGTAGGCACTCGGCGCTGAAGACCAATCAAGTGGCGGCGCAAAAGTGCCGTGCGGCTGCTTACGCCCGCGCCCGGGCCAGCACGGCTTCCAGCTCGCGGCGCAGGGTTTGAGCCAGGTAGCGGGCTTCGTCGAGCCGCAAGTCGGCATATTGCTGGCCAGAGGCTTCGTCGGGGGTGGCATCCCAGGCGTTGAGTTCGGCCAGGGTGGTCAAGCGGGTGAGCGACTGCTGCACGCTGGCATCGAGGCGTTGGCGCTGCTCGGCCGATACTACGAGGCCAGCCACCTGCGCGGCCTGCAGGCGCAGCAGCTGCTGCGACACGCCGGCCAGGTCTTTCAGCAGCAGGCCCTCCTGGTGCGAGAGCTGGCGGGGGCGGCGGTCGATAACGCAGAGGCTACCCACGGGCTGGCCCTCGGGCGAGTGCAGGGCCTGCGCGGCATAAAAGCCCAGCTGCAGCTGCTGCGCCACAAACGGGTTGACCAGGGCGCAGGGCGCGGCGGCCACGTCGCGAAACTCGGTGAGGTCGTTGCTGAGGATGGCCACCGAACACATGCTGTCTTCGCGGGGCACCACCCGGGCTTCGGGCAGGCCCACATTGCCGATGAACACCACGTCATCGGCCCGCACCAGGCTCACGAGGGCAATTGGCATGTCGAAGAGCTTGGCCACTATACCCACAAAATCGTTGAACAGCGCCTGGCCCGGCGTGCCCAGCACCTGGTAGGGCTGCAGGGCCACGAGGCGTTCGTGTTCGTAGGATGGCAGCAGGCCGGGGTATTGGTCGAGGTTCATCAAAGCAGCAAAAAGGATGTTGCGGCCAACCCGGGCTTAGTCGGAAAAGTTCGGTCGGCCGGGCAGCACGCAAAAGTAACGCCGGGAGCGGCCCGCATTGGCCGGCGGCAGGGCTGTTCAGGCAGTAAAATTGTTTTGGGATAAAGTCCTGAAATACCCGGCCCCATTGCGTGCCAACGGACGATTTCGGCTTTTTGCGTGATTCGTTAAAGTCTGATGAGGCGCATAGTTGGTTTGCGCTGGCGGCCAGCAGCGGCCGATATTTTCATCTCGCTACCGCTCAACCGCTTCCACCATGAAAACACGCCTTACCCGCTGCTGCCTGCTGGCCCTGCTTTCGCTGGCCGCCTGCAAGAAAGAATACCCCAACGGGCCGGGCTTATCCTACAGCAAGGGGTATGCTTACTATCATTTCACCACCGACGACCAACCGTGGCTTCAGGCCCAAGAGGGCGAAGAATGGGTGCTCGAAAGCCCCCGTGGCGGCCGCCGGGTGTATCGGGTAGAGCAGGCAAGGCTGAAACTTCAGGCCGAAAAGCGCACCGCCCCAGGCCTACTCACATCTGGGGTACTGCTGAATTATTACGACTATTTCGACCTCCGCACAACCCGTATCGATACCCCTTTTATTAAAGGAGAAATACGTTTCTACCGCGACGCGGCGCTGACTAACGCCAACGGTACCAACCTGAACAAAAGCCAGTTCTACGCTACGGGTGTCTGGCAAGATTTTGTGGGCAATGCCGATACCGCCACCTGCAATTTCCAGGGAATGCGGTTTCCAACCGGGGCTGGCCTGAACGGGCCTTTTCAGCGGCTCACCGTGCGAGGGCGAACGTATACCGAAGTGGTTGCCTTCGTTGGGACGCCACTGCGGGCAGGCTGCGCCCGATTGCATCCCAGCACTATTGAGGGACTGTACTACGACCGGCAGGCTGGCTTGGTGCGTATGGTAAGCCTGGCCGGCGAGGTGTGGGAACGGGTGCTTTAGCGCGGTTCAGAACCCGTGAGCGTAGGGGGGCGGGGCATGCTCCCGCCCGTCGATGCACAGCGTCGTTGACAAAGGCGTCCTGACTGGGGCTTTGCCATTCAATCATCAGCAGCGCGGGCCAAGGAGGGGGACCCTGCGCACGTCCTGCACCGCCATCGCGGCCTCTGGTGAGGCGGCCGTAACTGTGCGTGCTGTAATTGCGCCAGATGCGACTGCCCGGGCTAGAAATATGCGGGCTTCAGCTTCCGCCGTAGCGCTCGGGGTAATTGGTGCGTCTCGGCAGCGGCCACGGCTTTCTGCTCGGCGCGGCGGCCCCAGCCGCCGCAGGTCAGCAGCTCGATGCCGATAACCGGCAGGCTGCCCACCAGAAAAGTCGTAGCCAGAATGGGGCGGCCATCGATGAGCCCGGGGCCGCCGGCTGGCGTGGGCTG
>NZ_BAAGZM010000334.1:0-4618 GCF_054778495.1 Hymenobacter agri | reverse complement strand
CGTGCTCGTGCGGGAGCGAACCGGGCCGGCCGCCGGCCAGCGCCAGGGCCGTGTAGCCGCCCAGCGAGTGCCCAATCACAGCTACCCAATCGGGCCGCAGCGCCGACTCAAATTCTACCAGCAGCCCATCAATCGCCAGACTCAGGTGGCGCGGCCGGGCCACGAGGTTGTCAGGCGTGTTGTGCCAAGCGTTGTCATCGCGGTGGTTGGCGTGGTGGCGCACCAGCCCTACCACGAAGCCATTGCGGGCCAGAAAATGCGCCAGCAGGCGGTGCGTGAGCGGCGTGCCGCCGGTGCCGTGAGAGATGAGCACCAGCGGGAAAGGGCCGGGCTCGATGGGTGCGTCCAGCGCCACCTCAAGGGTGTAAGGGCCAATGGCTTCGGGCCGGGCCGGCTTGGCGGTGGGGTACAGCACCAACAGCGGAAATGTTAAGCCCAGTGCGGCATCGGTGATGCCCAATGTGCGGCAGCCTACATAATCGGACATGGTTCGGATGAATGGGCGAGCACCGTTGCTACCGGGCAAACTTAGCAGATGGCGCGGCGGCGCAAGCGTGCGCAAGGCCAATTTTCAAGGGCCGGGAAACGGACGTTTCCCGGCCCTTGATGTCGTTCGGGCCAATGCAACTCCAGCCTACGCGTAGGCCGCCCCGGCGGCGCTGCCCACGGGCATAATAGCTTCCAGCTCGGTCAGTTCGGCGGCGCTGAGGTCAATGTTGGCGGCGGCCACGTTCTCCTCCAGGTACTTGCGGCGCTTGGTGCCGGGAATGACCACCACGCCCTGGGCCAGCACCCAGGCCAGCGCCAGCTGCGAGGCCGATACGCCTTTGGCCCTGGCCAGGGCCTTCACTTTCTCCACCAGTGCCAGATTCTTGACGAAGTTTTCGCCCTGGTAGCGGGGCAGGTTGCGGCGAATATCGGTGGCTTCAAAATCCTCAAACTTCGTAATCTCGCCCGACAAAAAGCCCCGGCCCAGCGGCGAATAGCCCACGAAACCGATGCCCATGTCGCGGGTGGCTTGCAGCACGCCATCTTCCTCCACGCCCCGGTCAAAAAGCGAATACTCGGTTTGCAGGGCGGTGATGGGGTGCACGGCATGGGCCCGGCGCAACACGTCGGCCGAGACTTCGGATAGGCCAATGTAGCGCACTTTGCCTTCTTCTACCAGCCGGCTCATGGCCCCCACGGTGTCCTCAATGGGCGTGTTGGGGTCGAGGCGGTGCAGGTAGTACAGGTCCACGTAATCGGTGCCGAGGTTGCGGAGCGAGCGGTCGATGGCCTTGCGCACGTAAGCGGGCTGGCCGTTGTAGCCCCAGGTCAGGGCCTCGTTATCGTCGATTTCGAAGCCGAACTTGGTGGCGATGAGGTACTGGTCGCGCTGGCCGGCAATGGCCTTGCCCACCAGCCGCTCGTTCAGCAGCGGGCCGTAGAGGTCGGCCGTGTCGAGCAGGTTCACGCCCAGCTCCCGGGCCCGATGAATGGTGGCCAGGCTTTCGGCTTCGTCGGCCACGCCGTACACGTTCATCTCGGCCAGGGTTGTCATGCCCATGCAGCCCAGGCCTTCCATGGGCACTTTCAAGCCTTGGCTGCCTAGGGCTACGCGTTTGATTTCAGTTGTCATGTGTAGGTTGTTTTGAGGATGTTTGACTACCTCAAAGGTCCGGCCCCATTGGGCGGCCGGACCTACACAAAACCCCGATTCTGCAACACAAAAGCCGGCGGCAAAAGCCGTCCGAATAGCCTCACCGGGGCCGGGCGAATGCAGGCAGCCGGTTTTGAGGCGAAAGCAGCCACAACCTACTCCAGAATGCTCAGCAGCACGGCTACTTCGGCGGCTTTGAGGGGCTCCTGCAGGCGCTCGAAGCTCATTTGCAGGTTGCGCATGGCGCGGCGCACAATGTCGAGGTGCGAGCAGGGCTCGAAGAAAATAGGGTTGGGCGTGATGTTGAGCTGGGCCACGTAGTGCTCGATGTCGGTGCGCGAGAGCACGAGGCCGCGGTTGTAGCAGTTGATGTAGAACGGCTCGGCCCCGGGCAGCTCGGGCCGGAAGGTGAGCACGAACAGGTTGGGCAGGTTCACGCCGAACACCGGCAGATTGAGCCGCTGGGCCACTAGCAGGTAAATCACGCAGAGCGTGAGCGGGTTGCCGCGCTTGGTTTCAATCACACGCTGCAGCATGGAGTTGGCCGGCGAGTGGAAATGCTGGGTGTTGGCCGCGAACTTATGCTGCCGGAAGATGACGTAATTGAGCGTCTGCACCTGGTCGGCGGGGTGCATGTCGGGGCGCAGGGCCGTCCAGGCCTCGAAGCGGAGCTGCTCGATGGCGCGGTTCAGGGCCTGGTAGTCGGCGTCGGGGTATTGGTAGGTGTTCAGCAGCCACATGCCTTCGAGCAGGTCGGTGGCACCGGCTTCGCGCCACACTTTCAGGCGCTGCTGCAGGCCCTCAAACTGCAGGTGGTGAATCAAATCCTCGAGGCGGTGCTGCTGCTGGCTGTCGAGGGTTTCTTCCCACGACTCTTCCAGAAACGGAATGATGCTCTCGCCCAGGTGCTGGATTTTGTCCTGAATCTGGGGCGCGATTTCCGGGTCGTCGAGCAGCGAGATGAGGGCTTTGATTTCTTTGTTGGTCATGGATGCAAAACGGCCACCACCAGGGTGACGGGGCCAAATTTAACACTTGGCGCGGGGTTTGGGTTTCGGGCCGGCCGGCGCGGGGGCACAACTTTCGGCCAGCATTTGCAGTACGGCCGCTAACAGTTCTTTTACTCAATCAGCGCTCTCTCAACATGAAACACCTTTTTACCGCCGCGCTCCTGCTGGGCGCCCTCTCCGCGCAAGCCCAGCAGGGCTCGCTCTACATCGGCGGGCAGGCCGGCTTCAATACCTCTAACACCGAGGTTGATAACGGCGCCAGCACCAACACTACCCGCAAGGCCAGCAACTACAGCTTCTCGCCCGAAATCGGCACGTTTCTCAGCAACCAGTTGCAGCTGGGCGTGGGCGTCACCATCAGCGGCTCGCGGCTCGAAACGCCCCGCACCGCCGGCGCTGCCACCGCGTCGCGCACCAACCGCTTCGGCGGCACCGTGTACGGCCGCTATTTCTTCGGCGAAGGCAATTTCCGGCCTTTCCTGGGCCTGAACGCCTCGGTGCTGCCCGGCAACCGCACCGACGAAACCGGCGGCACGGTCAACACCATCTCCAAATACAACACCCTCGACCTCGGCGCCAACCTCAACGCCGGCTTCGCCTACGGCCTGAACACGCGCTGGACCGTGGTAGGCTCCTTCGGCACGTTCGGCTTCCAGCGCTCGACGGCAAAACTCGATGGCAGCGATTACAAAACCACTACCACCGATTTCGGCCTCAACGTGAACACGCTGGGCAATTTGTTCACGGTGGGCGTGTACTACACGTTTAAGGAGGGAGCGAAGTAGGATACGGTATTACAAATCGCCCCTACATCCTCTACAGCGTGAACACGGCCTCGCTGCCGCCGCGGCCGGTACCTTTGAAGGCTTCCACCATGCCGTCGGCCGAGATTTTGATGGCTGCGCCGAAGGGGGCCAGCGTACGGGTGGCGGCCAGGCGCCCGCCGCCCACGCTGCCGCCGCTGATTTTAACGATGGCCCCGACGGCCAGAATCTCGCCCTGATACTGGAGGATGGTGGCCCCGTCGATGCCCACCAGCTCCTTGCGCATAGCCCGGCTCAGGTCCTGGAAGCGGCGGCCGCGCACCAGCTGGTTTATCACCTGGCTTTTGAGCGAGGTGGGGTTGGCCAGCAGGTCGGCGCGCTTCACCACGCTGGCGGCGCTGCGGCCGTCGTCGCGGATGAGGTCTTTGCGGCGGCTGGCCGGAATGGCCACCAGGCAGCCGCCGGTGCGGGCAAACGACACGTCGAGCATGGTTTCGTACAGGGCCTTCTTCACGGCCAGCGAGGTGCCGGGCATGGTTTTCAGGGTCGAGTCGTCGTTGTAGTAGTTCCAGGCGCCGTTGCGCTTGGCAAAAAACAGCTTCTGGTCCTTGAAGATGAGCACCTCGCCGTTGTTGGTGAGGGTGAGGCAGAGATGCTGGTCCTCGGCGCAGTTGGCCACCGAGATGAAGCGGGCCGGGGCAAAGGTGTTGGCATCGGTGCTGTTAATGGCAAAGTCGACGTAGCCCAGCAGCGCGCCCTGGGCCGATACGCGCACGCCGCTATCGACGCCGTTGGAGAGCGGAGCAAAGAAATCCTCGCCCAGAAAATCGGTAATCAACGGCGCGTCCGGGCCCGGGGGGCGGGTGTCGGCCAGGGCCACCACAATGGTGAAGGTGGGCTTGCGCCCCTCGTAGGTGCGGGCCGACCAGTCGTCGAAGGCGTCGAGGATGTTGACCAGCAAGTCGCCGCTGGCGGTTGCGGCAGAGAGGAAGCAGCAGATGCCCACCTCCACGGCGTAGGCCAGCACACGCTCCTGGTAGGGGGCGGGGGTTTTGTCGGCATTGGCCACCAGCTGGGCCACCAGGGCCTGGGCCAGGCGCACGTCGTCGCCGGCAAACTTCTGGGGGCGGCCGATGGCCACTTTGTACGGGGCCTCGGGGCCGGGGCTCAGTTGCAGCACCTGGCCCTTTCCGGCCACGGTG
>NZ_BAAGZM010000333.1:0-4627 GCF_054778495.1 Hymenobacter agri | reverse complement strand
CCTGCCCATTACGGGCACCACGGCCGTGTTCCTCAACGGCGCGGCGCCCACTTCGACCTCGGGCACCGTGGCTACCTACGCCGACGGCAGCACCTACGACAGCAGCACCGGGGCGGTAGCCTTTGCCACCACCGCGGCCGCGCAGGCGACGGGCGGCTCAGTGAGCAACACCGTCACCTACTCGGTGCCCAACAATGGCAACGCCACGCTGGTCAATACGGCCCGCGTGCGCTCGGCCACCACCGACACCAATGCGGCTAACAACGCGGCCAGCGTACTCACCACCATCCTGCCCGTGTCGGATATTCAGGTGGTGCTCACCGGCCCCGGCAGCGCTACGCTAGCATCGGCTGCCCAGGGTACGTCGCTCACCTACGGCGTCCTCACCACTAACAACGGCCCCAGCGTGGCCGGCTCCGTCACCACCACCGTGCAGCTGCCCAGCGGTCTAAGCGACGTAGTGGTACGCGGCTACGACGGCACGGTACTGACCAACTCCGCCACCACCGGCTACAACAGCAGTACGGGCGTCGTGACCTTCCCGGCCGTGACGAACCAGCCCAGCGGCGCTACCTACGCCAGCGCGGGCAGCCTTTCTTTCACCAGCCCGGCCGGCGTGTATGCCCTGGCCCCCACCGCCACGGCTACCATTTCCACTCCGGCCACCGAGCCTAACCTGGCCAACAATACAGCCACGGTAGTGACGACGCTGAATGCCCCTACCGCCGCCTCAGTCGATTTGAGCGTGAGCATTGCCCGCAATGCGAGCACGGCTGCGACCGTAGCTGCCGGCAGCCCAGCGGTATTCGATGTAACGACCAGCAACGCCGGCACCAGCACGGCCAGTGCCAGCGCGGGGGCTGTCACGACGGTCCAACTGCCGGCGGGCCTTGCCACCATTGGCACGGTAACGCTAAGTAGTGGCGGCACCTATGATAATACGACCGGCCTGGTCACTTTCACCAGCACCAGCGCCCTGGCTATTGGTGGCAGTACGCTTAATACCATCACCATCAGCGCCGCACCCGGCCAGGGGCCGCTGGTTGCGACAGCCGCCGTGCGCGGGGTGGAGAGTGACCCGATTTCCGCTAACAACTACGCCACGACGAGCGTAGGCATCAACAGCGTAGTAGATGTAGCCACCACCGTGGCCGGTCCGGCCGTAGCCATCACCGGCAGTTCGGTCAGCTACTCCGTTATGACGACCAACAATGGCCCTTCGTCGGCCACTACCGTGGCCCAGACCGTGACGTTGCCCGTGGGTATCGTGAGCTACTCGCTCAATGGCGGCGCGGCCGTGGTGCTCAACGGCGGCAGCGCCACCACCACGACCACGACCGTGACACTGCCCGTGCCGGCTACCCTGCCGGCCGGCCCCAACAACACGGTGACCAACTCCGTGGTCTTCAACGCCCCGGCCAGCACGACCAGCAACTTCCCCTACACGGTGCCGGCCAACGTATCGGCCGGCAACGAAACGGGTACGACCACGAACAACACGGCCAGCATCACCACCACGCGCTACGCGCTGCCCCCCGTGGCCACCGACGTGACGAACACGCTGCAAGCGCCGCAGGCCAACACGGCCGCCGTAGCCCTGCCCATTTCGCCGCTGGCTGCGACCTCGGCCGCGAGCACCATCGGCGGTTACACGCTGGTTACCGTGCCGACCATTGGCCAAGGCGTACTATCGTACAACAACGGCGGCACCTACACCACGGCCGCCGCCGGCCAGGTACTTACCCCAACCCAGGCCGCCAGCCTGCGCTTCCTGCCCGCCAGCGGCTACGTGGGCAATGCCTCCTTCACGTACACCGCTACCGATGCTACTAACCTGGTGAGCGGCAACGTGGCGACCTACCTGCTGCCCGTGGGTACCGACAACGCCGCCGTTGCTGCTGGCACTACGCCCAAGGGCGGCAGCAACCACTATCTTACCAACGACATCCTGACCTACGTGGTGGATAGCAATGGTGCCCAGTACACCAACGGTGGCGCTACGGCAGGTATCGTGTACGATGCGACTACCGGCACCCTGCAAAGCGGCGCGGCCAACGGCCTGCCCGTCAGCGGAACCAATGCCGTACTGGCCACCACCGGCCCCAGCGGCAATGCGACCAACGCTCTACCCAGCGGGGTAAGCCTGAATGCGACCACCGGCCAGTTATTCGTATCGAACGCCAGCCTGCTGCCGCGCATCAATGCCAACACGACGTATTCGGTGAATGTGGTGGTGACGGATATTTACGGCGGTGTGAGCACCGTTACGGAGTCATTCACCTTGGGCGCTTACCCGCTGCCCGTGCAACTGGCAGCTTTTGCGGCCGTTGCCGTGCAGCAGGATGCCCGCCTGAACTGGCGCACGGCTTCGGAAATTAACAATGACCACTTCGAGGTGGAGCGTAGCTTCGACGGCCTGAACTACGCCCAAATCGGGCGGGTAGCCGGCCACGGCAACTCGGCCACACCCCACGACTACCAACTGACGGACGCGGGCGTAGGCGGCCAAGCCAGGGGCGCGGTGTACTACCGACTGCGCCAGGTGGATGCCGACGGCACGGCGACCTTCTCGCCCGTGCGGACGGTTAGCTTCGCTCCCCTCACCGGACTGGCTCTATACCCCAACCCGGCCAGCAGCGCCACTACCCTCGACCTGCGCTCCCTGCCGCTGAACACTGCCTACTCGGTAGTGGTGCTCGATGCCACCGGCCGGGTGGTGCTGCGCCAGACGCTGAGTGGCGGCCAGGCCCAGCCGCTCAACCTCACCCAGTTGGCCACCGGCACCTACCTGGTGCAGGTGGGCGGCAACGGCCTGCACCTGACCAAGCGCCTGACGATAGAATAGGCACGAACGTTAGAAGCCGTAATAAAACAGCCCCCGACGCGAGTGCGCGTCGGGGGCTGTTTTATTACGGCCATGGGGTTTTTTCACATATGGCGGTTAACGAAAGCGGTATTATGAAGCGATACTGTCTAAACCGAATACTATTAATCCAATGATGGCACCGCCAATGAATCGCAGCGCCCTGGTTAATATCCAGATTTAGGCCTATTAAGCTGAAACCAAGTGCGCAAGACCTTCCTCGCTCGCATCCAGCCTAACCGTGACGGTAGCGTGCAGCGCGTGCAAGACCTTGAACATGGTAGGCCTTGGTTAAAAGTTTGGTCCAAATGTTACATGGTCAGTTTACTGGCCTTGCTCTTGTTGCAGACACTGCGTGAGGAAGGCGGCGACACTTTCTTTTGGCACCCCGAATTCCTGTTGTAGGGCTGTGTAAAAAGCCTCGTCCGAGGTGCCATATGTGAAGAGCCGCTTCAGCTTGGGTAGCCCGCCCGCTCGTAGCGCCGCCGCGCAGATGACCCCGCCGATGACGTACTGCGGATTCGTCTGCTCGTCCAACGCCGTGAAGGTGAGCGGATTTTGTAGCACCGCTGCGTGCGTAGCCAGGTACGTGCGGACGCGGGCGGTGTGGTAAGCCAGGGACCGGCCGAAGTGCCCGCCGCGCAACGCGGCGTACCCGGTGAGCAGTAGCGGGTGAGCCTGGGGGAAGTAGGGATTGATAACGTGCACCAACTCGTGCACATAGCCTTCTCCCAGGCCCCCAGCGTACACCAGGTGGTTCACCTCGTCGTAAAAGCCGCAGACCGTGTCACTGCCCATGCCCACCACGTAGTCGAAGCCTTTCAGGTGGTGGACCTGCGCGCAGTCTGTGGCAACATAGTACGTGACGGGAAAAGGGGGAATGGCGAAATCCTGGAACAACGCCCGCAAAAACGCGTCGGCCTGCTGGGCTTGCGTCTGGTCGAGGCGGCGGCCGGGCGGGAGGCGATAGGTCAAGTACCCCACCGTCGCGCTCGTCCACTGGCGGGTATAGCGCGTGAGGTAGTTTACTAGCCGCCACTGCGAACCCTGGCGCTCAAAGCAGGTGTTGACGATGCAAAAAGCCGTGAGCTGCGGGGCCGGCTCCGCCGGGTTTTGCCAGTAAAAGAGCGTGCGGCACTGGTAGTGCGTCGAATCCAGTGGTTCCACGCTGAGCACGAGTTTCTGGGTCGCGTAGCTATAGACGTTGGGATGCACATAGCCCTCACTGAGCAACAAATCACCTTTCCGATACCGACGCAACTCCGCCGGAGCCCAGAACTGCGCTTGCTGTTGAAAAGCCGAGCCCAGGTAGCGGTCCCAAAGCGTCAGCACGGCTTGTCGGTCCGGAGTAGTGGCCTGCACCCCGGCATTGAGCCGAAACTGCTGGTATGATTGGCCGACTCCCACCTGTGCCACGAGCAGTAGGGGAAACAAGAAACGGATACGCATGGAAAATAGAGGTCTGGGGAAAGGCCGAAAAGACGGGCGCGACTCGGTCGGCGTTGCCGCACAAGAAACCCGTAGCAGCGTATTGAATAAGCAGAGAGCCCGAAACACTCGTTACCAGTTGGGAAGCGGCTTTGCTGGGATTTCCACCCCGGCAAAGCGCAGGATTTTGCAGAGGGTGCGCCGGGAGCCAATCTGAAAGTAGGCCATCAACTGGCGGGTGGACTGCTGGCGGGCCAGATACAGTTCCTTGACCGCCGGGGCAATTTTCTGGTAGCGCGGGGCCAGGCCGGCTGGCCGGCCGCCCTGCCGGCCGCG
>NZ_BAAGZM010000332.1:0-7155 GCF_054778495.1 Hymenobacter agri | reverse complement strand
AGCAGCGCTGGCAGCGCCGCCTGCCGCTCCTGGGCCGAGGCGCTGAGCAGCCGCAGGTAACCATCCGGAAACTCGCTTTGCAGGTAGAAGTGGCCGGCCGCCGCGCCCAGCAGTGCCACCACGCCCGCCCCTACCCCGCTCAGGCCCGAGAGCGACAGGAAACGGGAGCTCCGGTCCATAATGGCGCGGATTTCGGTGAGTTGAGCAAGCGGGTCGGACGTGGCGGCGGGCTTCATAAGTATCGAAGTGCTTTGTGATACAAAGTTGAAGAAAACTTTTGATATTTTTGCCACAGCACTTCCTTTTCTTTTTCAGATGACTGAATCAATGATTGCCGGCAGCACTTGGAGTCGGGCCTTTCTGCTGTGGTTCTACACGAACGCAGGAGGGTTTGTCGGCGCTTTTATCTCGCTGAATATGCTAGTGGCGCTCGACTACAACAACCGCTCAACTGGCTCCGATATTGGGTTTATCGCTTTACTCGTGGGGCTGTTTGCAGCCGTGCCCTCGCTGCTGATAGTACCGCTGATTTACTTATTTTTCCGGTGGCTATTGCCGATTATCGGCTATTGGCCCCGGCTGCTCGCGACGGGTTCGGTACTCACTGGCCTGTTCGTGCTGGTGGCGTTTGCGGCTGGCATAAGCGCCGATGATGATTTTTCGCTTCTGGGCGTCCTGTATCTGGGCGGGTGGGCATATTGGTTGGCAGCGCTGGGGGCGGCGGCCATTGTGTACCGGCAGGAGTTGTTCAGGCCAGCCGAAACCGATGAGCAAAGCCCTGACTCAGCAAACGAACTGGTAGCGTGAAGAAAAACTCGCCGGGCCGCCAGTGGCTGTGCTCCCTCCTACTCGGCAGCGCCTGCTACGCGCTGGCCAACGGCCTGGTGCACTTTAGCGACTGGTGTTATCTGGCGGCTTCAGCGGCGGTGGCGGCGGTGGTATCGGCGGGGCTGAGGCCGCTGCATTGGTGGCTGGTGAACTGGCCCCGGCGCCCGCTGCAAAAGCCAGCGCTGCCGTGGGCCTTGAGCTGCACGCTGGTGGTTTTTGGTGTGGGTGTGCTGCTTACCTGGCCGCTACGCTCGTGGCCGGGGCCGGGCGGGCTATGGCCATGGGGAGCCGGGGCATTGATGGCGACGTTGTTCGAAGCCACGCCCTCTACATGGAAATGACGATTCCCGAAACCGGAACGGCATGCCAGCGGGCGCCTCAAATAGTCGTTTCCGCTGCAACTCTACTTTGATTGTCAAATAGCTATGCCTTCGCCAACGTTGATTTGGCAGAATTCATTTTGGGAATATTTTGTCTCAAAAATATAATCATTCTTTTCGCAATCCGCTCATTATCAGAGGCCCGTAGCTGCATCAACTTCCTCGAGGGGCTTGCAGATGAGCCTTGGTCGCGTTTCTGCCGCCCCCTCAAACCGGGAGTTTACTCATGCTAACCCGTTAACTATTATGCCTACTTCTGCTCAACTCGTCGCCCAACCTTCCGTAGCCGGACGCACGCTCACCATCTGGCTGCTGAGCAACCTGGGTGGTACCACCTGGCTGGTGCTGGACTTCTGCCGCTATTCGCCCGAAGATTTTGCGGTTCCGCTGGTAATAGGCCTGATGGCCGCGCTGATATCGCTGGCCACGGTACCACTGGCGATTCCGCTTTTTGTGATGGCCCAGCAGCAATGCGTTAACTGGCGCTGCCGGCTGGTAGCTCTGGCAACCGTGCTGCTCGTATTCGCGCTGGGCAATTTTACCCTGCTGCACTTGCTGCCCATCGGACCGGCTAGCAGCCTACTGCATTTTTCGTGGCCCTACCTGGGCACGGCATTGGTGGCAGCCCTGTGGGTATATCGGCCGCAGCGGGTGCAGCAGCGGCAAGCCGCGCCCCTGCTGCTGAGTTGGCAGCCCCGGCCGTCGCGCCGCTCTATGCTAGCCTAGCACCTGGAGCGGCACGAAAAGCCGGCCGCCGCATAGCAGGCGGAGGAGGATATTGCGTAGAGCAACCATGCGCCTCCGCCTCCGATTGTTTGAATTTGAAGACTTGCCCTGGTTTCCGCCCGTTATCCGCGCGGGTATGATGGATTACCTGCGGTTCATGATTTCGGCGCTGGGTACTTACCGGCCTATTGCCCTACTCCTGGCCGAGGGCTTGCGCCACACCACCCAAACCCGCGTGCTCGAGTTGGGCGCCGGCGCCGGCGGGGGCACCGAAACCGTGCTCGCCGCCTTGCAAGCGCAGGGGCTGGCGGCCACCATCACCCTCACCGACCTGTATCCACAGCCTGCCGCCTGGGCCGACATTGCCCAGCGCACCCACGGTGCCATCGGTTACGAACCCGCGCCGGTAGATGCGCTGGCCGTACCACCGCACCTGACGGGTTTCCGCACCATTTTTTCGGCCTTCCACCACTTCCCGCCCGAGGCAGCTACGGCCCTGCTGCGCGATGCCGTGCGGGCAAATTCCGGGGTTGGGGTGTTTGAGGGCGCGGGCAAGCACTGGGCCGAGATACTGCTGGCGCTCACGGTGCTACCGGTGGCGCAGTTGCTGCTCACCCCCTTTTTCCGGCCCTTCCGGCTGAGCCGACTGGTATTTACGTACCTGATTCCACTGATTCCGCTCTGCACCATCTGGGATGGCTGCGTGTCGGTGCTGCGCATGTACTCCACCGATGAGCTGCAGGCCCTTGCCCGCGCCGCCGACCCCGAAGGCACATTTGCCTGGCAGGCGGGCAAAAAACGTCATTGGTGGGGCCCACAGGTAACCTACCTCATCGGCTGGCCGAAATAGCGCGAAGTTGCGCCACCTTTGCAGTCCGTGTTCGCGCACCGGATGCATGATTTCGACCGGCGCGGGAACGCGGACTACAAAGTCCGCGCTACATGCTCATTGCTACGTATAGAAAAGCCCTGCCGCTGCTGCGGATTCCGTTTTCGGTGTACCTGATGCCGGTGTTCTGGTTTGGGCTGAGTGCGCTGCGCGGGCCCTGGAGCGAGTGGCGGGCGGTGGGCGTGTTCGTGGTGCTGCACCTGCTGGCCTACCCGGCTTCCAACGGCTACAACTCCTACTACGACCGCGACGAAGGCAGCATCGGCGGTCTCAAAGCTCCGCCCAAAGTCACGCCCGAGCTGTTGCACCTGGTGTGGCTGTTCGATGCGCTGGCCGTAGCCGGCGCGGCGCTGCTTTCGTGGCCGTTTGCGGCGCTGGTGGTGGTATATCTGCTGGTATCGAAAGCCTACAGCTACGAAGGCATCCGGCTGAAAAAATACCCGCTGCTGAGCACGCTGGTTGTTGTCATATTTCAAGGAGCTTTCACGCTGCTGATGACGCAAGTGGGCGTCGGGGCTACGTCGGCACAGTTGTTCGAGAAAACCAATCTGTTGCTGGCGCTGGTGAGCACCTTGTTTTTATGCGGCTCCTACCCGCTCACGCAAGTGTATCAGCACGAAGAAGATGCCCGGCGCGGTGACCGCACACTCAGCCTACGGCTGGGTATTCGGGGCACGTTCATCTTCGCGGCCGTGGGGCTACTGGCGGGCGCGGGCGCGCTGGGCCTGGCCTACTGGCTGCGCCACGAAATCCGTCCGCTGCTGATTTTTCTGGTGGCTACCGGGCCGGTGGTGGCGCTGTTCGGCCGCTGGGCCTGGGCCGTGTGGCACGATGAGCGTGCAGCCGATTTCGAACACACCATGCGCCTGAACCAGGTTTCGTCGCTATGCCTGAGTGCGGCGTTCATCGCCATGCTGCTGTGGCGGTAGGCAACCGCTGGGCCAACGGGTAACTAAAGCTACCGGGCCGCACGTATCTGGCTGCGGTTCTGCTTACATAATCCCGACACCCATGCAAAAATCCTGGCTTCTGCTCCTGCCACTGCTGGCAGCCTGTAATTCATCTCCGTCAACTCCAAACGAAGGCTCGGCCGCGTCCACGGCTACCTCGGCGACATCCGACACCACCCAGGCCCTGCCCGCCCCCGATACGGCTGCCACCAAAGCCGTTTCGGCCGTGAGCGATACGCTGCGGCAGGTGCGCGCGCGGCACAACTTCAGCAACCCCAAGGGCCCGGCCGACTTGTTCCGGCTGGTGTTCCGCGGCCCGTCCATTCTCGAAGGCACCAGCGAATTCACCATCACCGACCCCAGCGGCCAGGTCATCTTCCGCGAAATGCTGACCGAGCCCGACCTCGAAGCCGCGCTGGTGTACGAGATGAAAAACCCCACCGCCACCCGCGCCGAGCGCGAAGCCTTCGTGCTACGCCGCATCGACCGATTCTTTCTGCCGTCGCAGTTTCGCACGCCGGCCGTAGCCGCCAAAGCCACTTTCCCCGACGGCATCGAAAACCTCGACCGCGCTACCTGGACCGACCTGCAAAAGCGCCCCGATGCTATCGGTTTCGAGTACCTAAAAGGCAAGGAAGCCCGCCGCATCATTGCCTGGTCGCCAACGAAAAAGCAGACGGTGCGCGTGCAGTAGCGTCCTTTAAGTTTGTAGTCCCAAGAAAAGAACGTCATGCTGAGCGCAGTCGAAGCATCTCTACCGCGAGAGTAAATGAATTACTGCTGCGGTAGAGATGCTTCGATTGCGCTCATGCGCTCAGCATGACGTTCTTTTATTACCAAGTTACACTACGCCGTTTCGCGCAGCAGTTGCTCCAGGCCAGCGCGCAGCTGCTCGTAGGGCTGGTAACCACGGGCCAGCACGTAGCCCTGCTCGCCCACCCGCACCACGGCCGTGGGAAAGCCCTGCACACCAATGCGCGCCACGGCCGCAAACTCCTGCCGGGCCGCCTGCGCCGTTTCGGGCGCAGCCCAGCGGCGTTCGAATTCTGCCGCATCGAGGCCGAATTCAGCTAGAAGGGGCGCGTAGGTGGCGGCAGCGTTCAGGTCGTGGCCGTCGCGGAACAGGGCTCGCTGCACGGCGTGGGCGAAAGCTACGGTGCGGGCGGGGTCCTGCGTAAGGTGGCGGAAGGCCACGATGGCCCGGCTCGGCGGCTCCGAGTCGTAGCGGTAAGTGCCGGCCTCGCCCAGCGCGCGGAAGGCTTCACCGAACTGCACGCCGGTTACTGTTTCCACTTCGCCGAGGCTCTGGCGCAGGTAGTCCCAGGTTTCGGCAATGGGGCCGGCGTCGTCGCCTATCACCATGCCGCCGCACAGCACCGAAACGTCGAGCCGGCCGGCGAATTCCTGTTGCACCTGCCGGATGACCGGGCTCGTGCCGTAGCACCAGCCACAGAGCGGGTCGTGGAGGTAAAGTAGTTCGGGCAGGTTGGCGGGCAAGTCGGGAGTCATTGGCGCGGAAAAATAGTCGCACAAAAGTAGCCTTCGCGATGCAGCCGGGCAGTTCAAAAAATAAATCGGCGCTTTTCGCCGAAAGTGTGAATTTATTTATTCCGATACCAGTTAGCCTCCCGACAGCTACCGCATACTTAGTGGACAATTTTTAGAACGCCACTTATTCCTGTTGCATATCGATATTTTATCAAAAAGCCCGCTGAGTTATATTAGCGGGCTTTTTTTATTTATCAGCGCATACTGCCATTCAGTTGTCAAACTGGACAATTATCACCCAATGCGTTAACAATCTTATACTAGCAAGCCGTAGAATCGGTGCCAACGAAAAGAGCCCGCTGCAACGTGCAGCGGGCGCTTTTTTGCGGAGGAAATTCGCGGCTTAACCGTTCATGGCGAGCAGGAATTCCTCGTTGTCCTTGGTGCCTTTGATGCGGTCTTTCAGGAACTCCATTGCCTCGGTGGCGCTCATGTCGTTCATAAAGCGGCGCAGCACCCACACGCGATTCAGCTCGTCCTTGCTCATCAGCAGGTCTTCGCGGCGCGTGCCCGAAGCCGGGATGTCGATGGCCGGGAACACGCGCTTGTTGGCCAGCTTACGGTCGAGCTGCAGTTCCATGTTGCCGGTGCCTTTGAATTCCTCGAAGATAACCTCGTCCATCTTGGAGCCGGTTTCGATGAGGGCCGTGGCGATGATGGTGAGCGAGCCGCCGCCTTCCACGTTGCGGGCCGCGCCGAAGAAGCGCTTGGGCTTCTGCAGGGCGCCGGCGTCGATACCACCCGAGAGGATGCGCGACGAACTGGGCTGCACCGTGTTGTAGGCCCGGGCCAGGCGGGTGATGGAGTCGAGCAGAATCACCACGTCGTGGCCGCACTCCACGAGGCGGCGGGCCTTGTCGAGGGCCATTTCGGCAATTTTCACGTGGCGGTCGGCCGTTTCGTCGAAGGTCGAGCTGAGCACTTCGGCCTTCACGGTGCGGGCCATGTCGGTCACTTCTTCGGGGCGCTCGTCGATGAGCAGCACCATGAGGTACACCTCGGGGTGATTCTCGGCGATGGAGTTGGCGATTTCCTGGAGCAGCACCGTTTTGCCGGTTTTGGGCTGGGCCACAATCAGGCCGCGCTGGCCCTTACCAATCGGCGCAAACAAATCGAGCACGCGGGTGCTGATTTGCGTGGGCTTGGTGGTGAGTTTCAGGCGATGGTCGGCGAAGAGCGGGGTGAGGTGGCTGAACGGCACCCGGTCGCGGACTTCCTCTACGGTGCGGCCGTTCATGCTCTCCACGCTCACGAGGGCGAAGTATTTCTCGCCCTCGCGCGGCGGCCGGATGCTGCACACCACCGTGTCGCCGGCCTTCATGGCGAACTGTTTCACTTGCTGCGGCGACACGTAAATGTCGTCGGGCGAGCTGAGGTAATTATAGTAGGGAGAGCGCAGAAAGCCGTAGCCGCCGTCGGGCATCAGCTCGAACGTACCGCCGCCGGGCACCACCAAATCCAGTTCTTGGCGCTGGGGGCGCTGCTGATTCTGGTTTTGCTGGCCCTGGTTTTGGCCTTGGTTCTGATTCTGGCCTTGGTCGGTGCGGGGCGAGCCGTCGGGGTTCTGGCGGCGCTGCTGGCGCTGGAGCTCGCGTTGGGCGTAGCGCTCCTCGCGGGTCAGGCTCTGGTTGTTGCTGCCGTCGCCGCGGGGCTGGTCATTGCGCGGCTGGCCCTGATTTTGGTTTTGGCCCTGGCCTTGGTCCTGACGGGGCTGGTCCTGCTGGCGGGGCTGGTCGTTGCGGTTTTCGCGAAGCTGCTGGTCCTGGCGCGGGGCGCGGGCCTGCTGGTCGCCACGGTTATCGCGCACGTCGCGGTTGTCGCGCTCGAACCGGTC
>NZ_BAAGZM010000331.1:0-4656 GCF_054778495.1 Hymenobacter agri | reverse complement strand
GACCGCGCCTACGCCCTGCCGCTGCTGCCCGAGCTGGTAGCGCGCCTGCACCAGCTGCCCCGCCCCGAGCAGTGGCTGGTGCTGGGCGAAGCCTGGTGCGGCGACACGGCCCACACACTGCCCATTCTGGCCCACTTGGCCGCGCAGAGCGAAGGTCACGTATCCCTGCACGTGGTGCTGCGCTCCGACCATCCGGAGCTGATGGACCAATACCAGACCAACGGCAAAAACAGCATTCCCAAGCTCATCCGGCGCGATGCGGCCACCGGGGCCGACCTCGGCACCTGGGGCCCGCGCCCGGCCGCCGCGCAGGTCCTCAGCCACCAGCTGCACAGCGATACTTCGCTGCACGTGAACCAGGTGATTAAGGGTATGAATGAGTGGTATGCGACCGATGCCGGCCAATCGGTGCAGCGCGAGCTGCTGGCGGCGCTGGGGTAGGAAGATGGATGAAGTGACCGCCGATGAACCGTCTGAACGCCATGCTGAGCGTAGTCGAATCATGACGTTCAAGCAATTTTCGGTGTACGCCCCAAAATCCCCGAAACTTGTGATGCGGGAAATTTCCGCTATTTTCACCCTCCCAATTATTGGCATTTTATGCGTCAGCCGTTACATCGTCGTCTCCAACAACAGGTAGCCCGGTGGCCCTGGCGGCGGGTCGGGGTGTTAGCCGGAATTAGCTTCGGCCTGGCACTAATGCTGATAATCTACCTGTTTGGGGTGAGCGACCATTTTGTGGGTCGACTTTTTTTCGCGTTTCTCGTATTCGTCTGGCTGCTGTCGGTCACTTTCCTGGCCGTCGTTCCGTTCGTGACCTGGGCTACGGCCAACTGGTTCGGGCGGGGCTGGGCCGAAGCTCCGATGCCTGCGCCCCGCCCCCGGCGGGTGGCGGCTACGGGGACTCCGGCAGGCGCGCGTTCCGTTTCCTCACCGGCTGCTTCGCGGCGGCCTCAAACACGTTAAAGCCCTTGAAAACGAATCTCCTGCATATCAAGAACATGGTGTGCCCCCGGTGCGTGGAGGCAGTACACAGCCTGTTGGAGCGCGCCGGCTACCGGCCTAAAGCCGTGAGCCTGGGCGTGGCCGAGCTCGACGAGGCCACCCCGGCCGACCCTGAAGCCCTGGCTCCCTTGCTGCACGAAGCCGGCTTCGAGCTGCTACGCGGCCGGGCCGAGCAGCTCACCGAGCAAATCAAGAGCACCCTGGCCGAATACTTGGAGCACCTGCGCACGGCGCGCTCGCCGCTCACCACCTCGGCCTTCCTCACCGACCGGTTTGCGGCCACCTACTCGCACCTAAGTAAGGTGTTTTCGCGCACCGCCCACCTCACCATCGAGAAATACCTCATCCGCCTCAAAATTGAGCGCGTGAAGGAGCTGCTCAGTTACGGCGAGCTGACGCTGAACCAGATTGCCGACCAGATGCGCTACAGCTCGGGCCAGCACCTGAGCAACCAGTTCCGGCAGGTGACGGGCTACTCCGTGAGCGAGTTTCGCCGCCTGATGCTGCCCGAGCGCATGTCGCTCGACGCGCTGGCGTAAGCGGTAAACCGGTAATTGAGTAAATGAGTAAGGGCCCGGTACCAGACTTTTGCAGTCGGTACCGGGCCCTTACTCATTTACTCAATTACCGGTTTACTCAGTTGCTGTATGCTTGGCAGGCTTCCAGGCAGGCCTTGCAGGCTTCGGCGCAATGCTGGCAGTGCTCGTGTTGATGCCGGGCGCACTCGTCGTGGCACTTTTGGCAAATTTCGATGCACTCGCGCAGCACATGGGCAGCGTGGTCGGAGCCGCGGGCGATGAAGGCAGCAGTGAGGCGACAGATATCGGCGCAGTCGCGGTCGAGGCGAATGCAGGGCACCATCATGGCGATGTCGGACTCGGCCAGGCAGGCGTCGGCGCATAGTTCACAGGCGGCGGCGCAGCGGGCCAGGGCGTCGAGTACGGCGCGGTTGTCGCGATTGGTTCGGGTTTGAACAGCGGGCATTTGCATAGCGGAAAAGGAAATAGCGTGAATGGATACTTCCTATACGAGCACCTCGTAAGGCCCGGCCGTGCATGATTCGCGCCTGGCAGCTATACAATTCGGGCGGGGTCGGCGCGGGTCGCAGCGGCACTCCCGGCTACAGGCCCGACCTTTGCGCCGTCAAATTGAACCCCGGCGGCCGTAGCCGGGTTAGTCTCCACTGTGCCCAATTCCGCTCCCCGCATCCTGCTCCTCACGCCGCCGCTCACGCAGCTCAACACGCCGTACCCGGCCACGGCCTACATCAAGGGGTTTCTGGGCGGGCGTGGCTACACCGTGACGCAGGCTGATATGGGCTTGCAGCTGGTGCTGCGGCTGTTTTCGGCCGATGGGCTGCGGCGGGTTTTTCAGGAAATCGAGGCCGGCGACTTCGACCTGAGCGACAATGCCCGGCGGATGCTGCGCCTGCAGGGGCGCTATGTGGCCACCATCGGCCCGGTTATCCGGTTTTTGCAGAACAAGGACCTTACGCTGGCCCCGCGCATCTGCCACGGCCGCTTTCTGCCCGAAGCCAGCCGCTTCGACAACGTGGCCGACCTCGAAACCGCCTTCGGCAGCATGGGCCTGACGGACCAGGCCCGCCACTTGGCTACCCTCTACCTCGAAGACCTGGCCGACCTCATAAAGGAAACCGTGGGGCCGCACTTCGGCTTCTCACGCTACGCCGAGAAGCTGGCGCTATCGGCTACCAGCTTCGAGCCTCTGCACCGCGAGCTGGAGGCCGCCCCCAATCTGCTCGACCGCATGCTGCTGGAGGAGCTGGAGCCGCTACTGGCGCGCGTGCAGCCTGACGTGGTGGGCTTCACGGTGCCCTTCCCCGGCAACCTCTACGGGGCGCTGCGGCTGGCCAGGCACATCAAGCACATCAGCCCCGGCACCGTGACGGTGATGGGCGGCGGCTATCCCAACACCGAGCTGCGCAACATTCGGGAGCCGCGCTTTTTCGACTACATCGACTACCTGACGCTGGACGATGGCGAAGGGCCGTGGCTGCGTTTATTGGAAGCTCTTAGCTCAGAGCTGTTGGCTAATGGCGCTTCTTTTAATGGAGGTGAAAAAGCTCTCCGTTCTCAGCTAATAGCTAACAGCTCAAAACTCCAACGCACTTTTCTGCGCAATGCGGCGGGCGAAATCGAGTACCGCAACGAGCCGTTCCCCGACGTACCGCACCCCGAAGTGGGCACGCCCGACTATTCCGACCTGCCCCTGACCGAATACCTCTCGGTGCTGGAAGTACTGAATCCCATGCACCGCCTCTGGAGCGACGGGCGCTGGAACAAGCTGACCGTGGCCCACGGCTGCTACTGGAAGCGCTGCTCGTTTTGCGACGTGACGCTGGACTACATCAGCCGCTACGAAACGGCCCCCAGCACGCTGCTGGTGGACAGAATTGAGCAGATTATTGCCCAAACCGGCCAGACCGGCTTTCACTTCGTGGACGAGGCCGCCCCGCCGCTGGCCCTGCGCGATTTGGCCATCGAGCTGCTGAAGCGCCGCGTGCCCATCACCTGGTGGGGCAACATCCGGTTTGAGAAAACCTTCTCGGCCGACCTGTGCCGGCTACTGGCCGCCTCGGGCTGCATTGCCGTGAGCGGCGGGCTGGAAGTGGCTTCGGACCGGCTGCTGGCCCTCATGGAAAAGGGAGTGACCATTGCGCAGGTGGCGCGCGTGGCCGACGGCTTCACGCAGGCCGGAATCATGGTGCACGCGTATTTGATGTACGGTTTCCCCACCCAAACTGCGCAGGAAACCGTGGACTCGCTTGAAGTGGTGCGCCAGCTGTTTGCGGCCGGCGTGGTACAGAGCGGCTACTGGCACCGCTTTTCGATGACGGCCCACTCGCCGGTGGGCAAGAATCCGGCGAAGTATCAGGTGGCGGCCGTTGGCCCCGAGCCCGCCGGCTTCGCCTGGAACGACCTGTGGCACGACGACCCGCTCGGTACCGACCACGAAGCCTTTGGCCCGGGACTGGCCAAGTCACTCTACAACTACCTGCACGGCGTGGCCCTCGACGAGCCGCTGGCTCGCTGGTTCGACTTCAAAACCCCGCGGCCGACCACGTCCCGCCACCTTGTGCAGCAGGCCCTGCAGGCGCCCGAAAAGCCCGACTTCGCTCGGCAGAACCAGCGCCTGTTCTGGCTGGGCAACGCCCCCGAGCTGCGGGTAGAACCTGGCAAAAAAGCCCCGCGCGCCGTGCTCACCTGCTACGAGCAGGCCGAGGACTTCGAGGTAAAGACCACCGAAGCCGCCGGCCGCTGGCTGCACCAGCTGCTCACCCAGCTCAGCCAGGATTTCGATACCAAGGTGCTGATGAAAGACGCAGCCGCCACGTTTCCGAAGTCGGAAGGCTCGTTCGAATCCTTTCTGCAAACGCCGGCCTGGCAGCTGCTGCGCGAAAAAGGGCTGCTACTGCTGTAGCGGCCGCTACGGGGCATCTTGGGGCGAGTGTTCGGAGGCGGCGCTTCGCTTATTTCAGCGGCTGCGCATCCACTCCACTACTTCGTCGGGCAAGCCCGGGCCAAAATGCTCGTTCAAGCCGCTTCCCTGCAGCAGGGTGGCTTCTGTGCCGCGGTAGCTGCGCACGACGTTGCCGCGGCGGCCCCCGGTCGCGGCCCGCAGCTGGGCGGC
>NZ_BAAGZM010000330.1:0-4660 GCF_054778495.1 Hymenobacter agri | reverse complement strand
CGGGGCTTCGCGGCCGCGCTGGCCGCCTACCCCAATATGCAGCTGGTGGCCCAGGTGAACAGCAACTGGGAGCGGCCCTCGGTGCTGGCGCGGCTGCCCGCCGTGCTGCGCGCCCACCCCGAGGTGAACCTGATTTTCGCCCATAACGACCGGCTGGCGCTGGGTGCCTACCAGGTGTGCAAGGCCCTGGGCCGGCAGCGGCAAATCAAAATCATTGGCGTAGACGGGCTGCCGGGCAGCCGGGGCGGCATTCAGCTGGTGCAGGACGGGGTGATAAACGCCACGCTGCTCTACTCGCCGGGCGGGGAGGAGGCTATTCGCACGGCCATGAAGATTTTGCAGCGCCGGCCGTTTCAGAAGCAGAACATCCTCGGCACGATGGTCATTGACTCGACCAACGCGCTGACGATGAAGATGCAAACCGAGCAGCTGGCCAGTCAGCAGCAGGACATTCAGCGGCAGCAGCAGCTTTTGCAGCAGCAGCGCGACACCTACGCCAGCCAGCAAACTGTGCTCTACGGCCTGGCCGCCGCGCTGCTGCTGGTGGCCGGGCTGGGCTTGCTGGCCTGGCGGGCGCTGCGGGCCAACCGCCGCATCACCCGCGTGCTGGCCGGGCAGAACGATGAGATTCGCTCGCAGCGCAATCAGATTCAGGAATTTGCCGAGAAGGCCCGGGTGGAAACCGAAGCCAAGCTGCGCTTCTTCACCAACTTCTCGCACGAGCTGCGCACGCCGCTCACCCTCATTCTGGGGCCGGTGGAGGAGATGCTCACCAGCCCGGCCGACTTCACGCCCGACCAGCGGCACGACCTAGGCTTGGTGCGCCGCAACGCCCAGCGCCTGCTGCGGCTGGTGAATCAGCTCATGGATTTCCGTAAAATTGACGTGGGCAAGATGCCGGTGCGAGCCACCGAGGGCAACCTCGTGGCCTTCGTGCGTGAAATCCTGGACGCCTTCGAGAAGCCGGCCCGGCAGAAAGGCGTGGCCCTGCGCTTCCTGCCCGCCGAGCCGGTGGTGAGTCTGCCCTTCGACGTGAACATCCTAGATAAGGTGTTTTTCAACCTGCTGGCCAACGCGCTAAAGTTCACGCCCGAGCGCGGGCAGATAACCGTCAGCATCGAGCCCCTGCCGGCCGAGAGCAGCGTGCGAGTACTTGTGGAAGACACCGGCCGCGGCATCAGCGAGAAAGACCGGGCGCACATCTTCGAGTGGTTTTACCAGGGGCAGACGCCGGGGGCGCAGGGCTCGGGCATGGGGCTGGCGCTGGCGCTGGGCAACCCGGTGGGGTTGCAGTTTCTGTACTTTCTGCCGCCGCTGGGGCTGCTGGGCGTGCTGGGGCTGCTGCTGGCCAGGCCGGTATTGGTATTTCCAGATGGCCGTCATGCTGAGCTTGTCGAAGCATCTCTACCGCGTAACTAATCAACACTGATTGCAACGAAGCGGTATGGATGTTTCAACAAGCTCAGTATGACGTTCTGTATTTGCGCCAGCTTCCGCCACGCACCACCCGGCACGATTTTTTCGTTAACCCCACGCAATCATCCGCTTCTTTTACCCCATGAAACGCCTTTTTCTTGCGCTGCTGCCGCTGCTGCTAAGTTTCGCTGCCCGTGCCCAGCGCCCCACCGATATCTGGTATTTCGGCCAGCAGGCCGGGCTGAGCTTCGCCGACGGCGCGCCCAAGCCGCTGAATGACGGCAAGATGAGTACCTACGAAGGCTGTGCCGTGGCCACCACCAGCAAGGGCGAGCTACTGTTTTACACCAACGGCGAAACCGTGTGGAACCGGGAGCACCGCCCCATGCCCAACGGCACCAAGCTCATGGGCAGCGGCAGCAGCACGCAGTCGGCCCTCATCGTGCCCGACCCCGGCTCGGGCAATATCTTCTACATCTTCACCGTGGCGCCACAGGGCACGCCCAACGGCCTGCGTTACTCCATCGTCGACATGACCCGCGCCGACGGCCTCGGCGACCTACCCCGCGTGAACATGCTGCTCATTCAGCCGGTGGCTGAGAAGCTGGCCGCCGTGCGCCACGCCAACGGCAAAGACGTCTGGATTGTGGCCCACCGCTGGAACTCCAACGCCTTCGTGAGCTACCTGCTCACGGCCGACGGCGTGTCGGCCAAGCCGCTGATGAGCAACGTGGGCAGCATGAACGCCGGCCCCGGCCGCAACGCCATCGGCGCACTCAAGTTCTCGCCCGATGGCAAGCACCTGGCCGCCGCGCTCTGGAAGGAAACCAACAAGTTCGAGGTGTACGATTTTGACCGCGCCACCGGCAAGGTGAGCAACCCGCGCAACTTCGGCCCCTACGCCGAAGCCTACGGCGTGGAGTTTTCGCCCGATGGCAAGCTGCTCTACGGCACCTGCAACGGCGTGGGCGGCGGCGAAACCCAAATCTGGCAGTTCAACCTCGCCAAAAAAGACGGCGCCCCAGTGCAGGTGGGCAAGTCGGCCAACCGCAAAATCGGCGCCTTGCAGCTCGGCCCCGACGGCCGCATCTACGTGGCCCGCGAAGACAACCCCAACCTCGGCATCATCGAGCAGCCCAACACCTCGGGCAAGGACTGCAAATACGTGGACGAGGGCCTGAAGCTCGGCGGCCGCCGCAGCAAGCTGGGCTTGCCAGCGTTTGTAGTGGTGCCGTAGAAAATTGGTAAAATGGCAAATGAGTAAATGAGTAAATGAGTAAAATGTCCCGCTTTGGCCCTGCTTAGCGGAATATTTTGCTCATTTACTCATTTGCCATTTTACCGCTTTACTCACTGCCGCCAATCTTAAACCGCAGCACGCCCAAGGCTACCGATGAGTAGGGCGAGCTTTCGCTGAACAGGCCCACCACGTCGCGGGTGCTGATGCCGGCCTCCCACACCGACGTAACCAGCGTGATACCCACCGGCAGGCTCTTGCCGTAGCCCGCGCCACCGCTGAAACCGCTGCTCAGCTTCAGCCAGCTCAGCGGGCGGGCATCGAAGCCCACGCCCACGAAGGGCGCGGTGAGGTTGCCGGCCACTTTGTTCAGGGGCATGGTTACGTCGAGGCCGGCCTCGAACAGTTTGCTGATGCGCACGCCGCCACCCAAACGCAGCTTGGTAGGCAGGGCTGAGGTGCGCTCCCTAGCTGTTTCGTAGGTGAACAGGTTGCGGTTATCGGCATCGAACTGCCGGGCAATCTCATTGAGCACGTCGTAGCTCTGCACGCCGGTCGACGACACTTGCTGCAGCTTCTGGTCGGAGGCTTCGAGCACGTTGCCGGTCCAGGTCATCGAGCCCAGGTCGGTTACGGAAGCACCCACCCGCACAATTTTGCCTACTTCGGCCGCCAGGCCCACATCGAAGCCGTTGCCGTGGCCCACGGGTTTGAGCCCCGAGCCGGCTTCGTAGTTGAAATTGGCCGTATTGCTGGCCAGCGCCCCGTAGTTCACATCGAAAATCGGCGAGAGCGAAGTATAGGCAGTGAGTGCCCCGCCGCTAGACCGGACATCGGCAATGCCAATGCCCTGAATGTAGCGGTAGCCCGCCCCCAGCGACAAGTGAAAGCCGGTATTCTCCACAATTTCAACGCCGTAGGCCACATTGAACTCGTTGGTGACGGCGGCCTGAATGCTGGTGCCATCGAGCACCGTCGAAATCAGGGGCGCGTTGGGGTTGGTGGGCGTGGGGTTGCCGCTGGTGTTGGGCGTGGGGTAGTATTGCCGGATGATGTCGGCATTCTGCCCGTTCACGATAATATCGGCGGTATTGCGGTTCAGGGCCAAGTGGCCGGCCACGCGCTGCCGGCTGCTGAAGGCAATGCCGCCGAGGCCGCTGGGCAGCGTCACGGCCAGGCCCAACAGGTTGGTGTCGATGTTCAGGTTCAGCACGTTGTCGCCGGTGAGCTGGTTTACCAGCATGGTGCGGTCGGCCGGGCTCAGCGACTGGCTGCTGTTGAAGAGCAGGTTTTTAAACGTGGTTTTGGTGAGCGACTGCGAGCCGACGCCCGCACCTACCTCGCCCACCGTGAAGGCCACGCGGAAATTGGGATTGCGCCCCAGGTTGGCGGGGTTGATGCCAATGGCCTGGTAATCGGAGGCGAAGGTGTTGATAACGCCGCCCCGGCCGGTGGCCGAGAAGTTGCTCAGCTCGTTCTGGGCGCGGGCGGCGAAGGGCAGCGCCAGCCCGGCGGCCAGCAGCGAAAAAATAATTGCAGAAGCTTTCATGGCGCAAGGCGACGCGGAAAAGGCCCGCGCCAGCCTACAAAAGAAGCCGGTGCGGCCGAAGCCGCCAACTGGTATCGGCCAAAGCGGAGAGAAAATCGGCCGGGGCAGCATGGCCACCCATCGTAGAGCCGCAACATCTTGCGGCTCGTCGTCCGCGCCGTGCGGGTTTCGTTCGGGCGGCATCGTTCAACGACGAGACGCAAAATATTGCGTCTCTACCGCGGGCAGTGCGCCATCCGAAGGGCGGTAGAGACGCATATTTGCGTCTCGTCGTTGAACGTAATCGTCAGCCGGTGCTACCTCAGGTTGTTCAACCACTAGATGCAAATATGCGTCTCTACCCCAAAGCCCATTCCCTTGCCTCCCTCCCGTCTTTCCGCCGCCGAGTACGCCGCCGGCATCCGGGCCGGCTCCCGCACCGTGCTGGGCCGCGCCATCACGCTGGTCGAGAGCACCCT
>NZ_BAAGZM010000329.1:0-4662 GCF_054778495.1 Hymenobacter agri | reverse complement strand
CGCGCCCAGCGCCAGCAGCGGCCAGAACAGCAGCCGCAGCTGCCGGGCCGCCGTGGCCTGGTACATGTGGGTGCGCTTCGAGAACAGCCCCGTAACCCAGCGCGCCGCGCCCAGCACCACAAAAATTACCACGGCCGCCTCCAGCAGCGGCCGAAAAAAGGTCGACTTCATGCCTGCGAAACCAGCCCCGCGCTACGCCCGCACCTGCACCCAGGCTTCGCCATCGTGGTGCTCGCGCAGGTGGCCGAAGGATTCCAGCGCCAGCCCGTGCTTGGCAAAAACGGCTTCCACGGCCGCGCGCCCGGCCGGCTCCACGCACACCAGCAGGCCGCCCGACGTTTGCGGGTCGCAGAGCCAGGCGCGCTGCTCGTCCGTCACGGGCCCAATTTTGTGGCCGTAGCTGGCCCAGTTGCGGCCGGTGCCGCCGGGCACGCTGCCCTGCTTCAGGTAGCTTTCGGCTACCGCGAGGCGGGGTACTTTGGCGAAGTCGATTTCGGCTGTGAGGTGGCTGCCTTCACACACTTCGGCCAGGTGGCCCAGTAGGCCGAAGCCGGTCACGTCGGTCAGGGCCGATACCGCTTTCAGCTGGCTTAGCTCCGCACCAATCTTGTTCAGCTGCATCATCTGGGCCGGGGCCAGGGTGGCGTCTTCATCACGCAGAATCCCCTTCTTTTGGGCCGTCGTCATGATGCCCACGCCAAGCGGCTTGGTCAGGAACAGCTCCGAGCCGGCCGTGGCCGTGTCGTTCTGCTTCAGGTCTTTAATGGCCACCATGCCCGTCACGGCCAGCCCGAAAATGGGCTCCGGCGAGTCGATGCTGTGGCCGCCGGCCAGCGGAATGCCCGCCTCGGCGCAGATGCTGCGGGCGCCTTCCAGCACGCGACGCGCTACTTCTGGCGGCAGCTTATCCACGGGCCAGCCCAGTACGGCAATGGCCAGCAGCGGCCGCCCGCCCATGGCGTACACGTCCGAAATGGCATTGGCCGAGGCAATGCGCCCGAAATCGTAGGCATCGTCCACGATGGGCATGAAAAAGTCAGTGGTCGAAATCACCGCCTGGCCCCCGCCAATGTCGTACACGGCCGCATCGTCGCGGCTGGCGTTGCCCACCAGCAGGTTAGGGTGCTGGGGCTGGGCAATGCTGGTGTGCAGCATCTGGTCGAGCACGGCCGGCGCAATTTTGCAGCCGCAGCCCGCGCCGTGGCTGTATTGGGTGAGTTTATACTCCATCGGTTCAGAATTCAGCATGCAACAAAAGTACGCGGGCGGCCCCCGAGGAGCCGCCCGCTACAACTGCAAATAGTCCGCGTCGGTTATTTAATGCTGACCGGCAGCTCCACGTTCTCCCAGCGCAGCACCAGGCCCGGCGACTTCACCTCGTACACCAGCCGCTCCGTCAGCGTAGCCGATTTGCGGGGCGTCACCATCACGCGCAGGGCGTCCTGCTTCTCGTCGTATTTGAAGGCGCCCCACTGGTTGGCGGTTTTGTTGAAGATGACCGTCCAGGGCCCGCTTTCGGCCGGAATCACGAAGAAGCCGTACTTGCCGGCCGGCAGCGCCTTGCCTTCCACCGTCACGGCCTTGCTGAACTCGACCGTGGTGGCCTCGTTGGCTCCGGCGCGCCACACCTTGCCGTACTGCTCCAGTCCGCCGAAAATCTTGCGGCCCTTCACGCCCGGGCTGCTGTAGTTCACCGTCACGTCGGTGCTGCCGATTTTGCCGGTGGCTGTGGCGGCCGGGCTGGGCTTTTCTTTAGCGGCACCCTGAGCGGGCATGGTGGCGGGCGTCGTTTGGGCGTGGGCGCCGCCGGCCAGCCCCAGGGCCAGGCCAACAACAGCCGAACGAAGAACGGTGTGAGCTTTCATAAGAATGACTGATTGAAAATGAGGATGAATGAGGCCGTGAAGTTCGGTGCCGCTCCGCAAACCCCATACCTGCTGCCGAGGTTTGCCAAAGACACTGATTGCCGCCGCAGTTGCAAGTGTTACCGTGTTGCCGAACTCCAAAACAGAGCCGTCAGGCTCCCCTCTCCCCAAGGCTTCAAGCATCAAGCGAACTGGGGCCGGGGGTGAGGTGTCATCGTTGGCACCGTCGCGGTGGTTTTACGCCATGCCCGCCGCCCGCCCCGGCTCATCTTGCTTTCCGCCCCCGATTGTCGTACCTTTGCCCCGAAGTTGGTATTCAATCTGATAAAGAGGGGACGCGCAGTCCCCTCTTTTTTTGCCCGCTTGTTTCAATCCCTATGCGTTTCGACCGTAACCTGCTGCTGGAGATGCTCCACGACGCCATGAGCGACCAGGAGTTATTTGTTGTGGGCCTCACCGTGTCCGATTCGGTGCTGCCCAAAGTCACCGTCGTGCTCGATGGGCCTACCGGCCTGGGCATCAACGAGTGCGCTACCATCAGCCGCCGCCTGGCCCGCCGCATCGACGAGCACTACGGCGAGGAGTCGGCGTACTCGCTCGAAGTAACCAGCCCCGGTGCCGACCAGCCCCTCACCGACCCGCGTCAGTACGCGCGCCATATCGGCCGCTCGCTGGCCCTGAAGCTGAACGACGGCACCGAAAAAACCGGCACCCTCATCACCGCCACGCCCGAGGGCGTCGAAATTGAGGAAGTGCTCAAGCAAAAAACCAAGAAAGTCACGCTGCCCGCCGCTTTTTATTCCTTCGGGGACATTAAAGAGGCCAAGGTTGTTATTTCCTTTAAGTAATTTAAGCTGTTAGCTAACAGCCTCTAGCCGTTAGCTGACGTTCTGTTCCATTCAAAAAAAGCTAACAGCCGACCGCTCTTAGCTAACAGCTCAAAAAATGAACAGCCACGAACTCATTGAATCCTTCGGCGAATTTGCCCGGAGCAAGAACATCGACCGGCCCACGATGATGAGCATCCTGGACGACGTGTTTCGCACCATGATTCGCAAGAAGTACGACCAGGACGAAAACTTCGACGTCATCATCAACCCCGACAACGGCGACCTCGAAATCTGGCGCAACCGCGAAATCGTGGACGACAACTCCGAGGACATCTGGGACCACGACAAGATTCCGCTGGCCGAAGCCCAGAAAATCGAGCCCGACTTTGAAGTAGGCGAATCGGTGGCTGAAGGCGTGAAGCTGGAAGACTTTGGCCGTCGCGCCGTGCTCATGGCCCGCCAGACGCTGATTCAGCGCGTGAAGGACCTCGAGCGCGACAACCTGTACCAGAAGTATAAGGACCAGGTGGGCGAAATCGTGACCGGCGAAGTGTACCAAGTGTGGAGCCGCGAGGCCCTCATCATGGACAAAGACGATAACGAGCTGGTGATGCCCAAGTCGGAGCAAATCCCCAAAGACCGTTTCCGCAAAGGCGACACCGTACGCGCCGTGGTTCACCGCGTGGAAGTAATTAACGGCACGCCAAAAATCATTCTGTCGCGCGCTGCGCCGGCCTTTCTCGAGCGTTTGTTCGAGCTCGAAGTGCCCGAGATTTATGATGGCCTCATCGTCATTAAGAACGTAGTGCGCGAGCCCGGCGAGCGCGCCAAAGTAGCCGTGGAGAGCTACGACGAGCGCATCGACCCCGTGGGTGCCTGTGTGGGCATGAAGGGCAGCCGCATTCACCCGGTGGTGCGTGAGCTCGAAAACGAGAACATCGACATCATCAACTACACCGACAACCTCGAGCTCTACATTGCGCGGGCACTATCGCCGGCCAAGGTGGGTTCTATGAAGATAAACCAAGAGAACGGCCGGGTTTCGGTATTCATGAAGCCTGACCAGGTGAGCCTGGCCATCGGCCGCGGCGGTGCCAACATCAAGCTGGCCAGCCGGTTGGTGGGTATGGAAATCGACGTGTTCCGCGAAGCTACCGATTACGAGGAAGACATCTCGCTCGACGAGTTCCAGGACGAAATTGAGCCTTGGGTACTGGCTGAGCTCAAGAAAATTGGCCTCGATACCGGTCGCGCCGTATTGGCGGTGAAGAAAGACGACATCGTGCGCCGCACCGAACTGGAGGAAGAAACCGTGGACGATGTGTACCGCGTCATCCGTCAGGAATTTGCCGACGACGAGGACCTTGACGACACGACGCTGGAAGCCGCCAAAAACCGTGTAGCAGCCAGCAAAACCAACGAAGAAGCTGCCGTAACGCACGCTTCGGCTACTGCCACCACGGCCGAGCACACCCCGCTGGCTGGCGAGGCGGAGGCATCAGCTGAGGAAGCGGGCGCAGGCTCTCCCGCCGAGCCAGCCCAATGACGGCCGCGCGGCCGGTACGGCAAGGGTAACAAATCGAGCCAGCAGGCGCGGTTTGTGCCCTGCTGGCAAGATTTAATGTAATACCTTTGCAATTAGAAGCGTATCGTACGCGAGAAAAGATAGAATGGCGGAAGCAACCCCGAAACGGCTACAACAGGCGGCCAAAGACCTGAATATTGGAATGGACAGGGTGGTAGAAGCCCTGGCCAAAAAAGGTATACAAGTAGAGAACAAGCCGACCACGAAGCTCACCGGTGAGCAAGTGGCCTCGCTGGAGAAGGAATTCGCCGCCTCTGCCCACGACCGTCAAGAAGCCCAGAAAGTCATTCAGGCCAAGCGCCAGAGCGACCTCGACGCGGCTCCGAAACCTGCTGTCCCAGCCCCGCGCCCCGCGCCGGTGGCAACGCCTGCGCCGGCTGCC
>NZ_BAAGZM010000328.1:0-4676 GCF_054778495.1 Hymenobacter agri | reverse complement strand
CTGGGTGCGGCGCGTCGGTGCCGGGCGGGCCGCCGACTTCGTCGTTTTGCCCCGCCGCGTGGGTTGCGGGCGCTTTTGCTGGGCCAAAGCCGGCCCGGCAAACATCCACGTTGCCAGCAGCAACAGCAGCCACCAATAGCTCCGACCGGCGCCACTTGCTGGCGGGAATGCTACAATATCGGTTCGGGCTACCTGCTTATTCAACGGAGAAACATTCAAAAACCTACCAATCTGATAGAAAGGCAAAATTAGGCAGCCGCCGCTGGTATTCCGCCCGGTGGGCCGAATGCATCGTAGCGTGAACCATTAGTTCGCCCCTCCGCACCGGTCATATTGCACAAATGGCGGGGCAACGCGAACGGAAAGTTCGCGCAACTTAGCGCAGGCGGCGGTAGCCTTTCGGCACTTCAAACGGAAAGGCCAGCCGGCTGCGGCTTACTTCCACTTTATTGAAGTTGATGGCGGCCGTGACGGCCCCGGCCGACGGCTGCTGCGCCTGCACAAACAGCGACCGCGCAAACGGCAGCGGCTGCTGCTCATCCAGCGGCTGGAAATCGGTGTAGTCGACGGTGAGGTTGCGCTGGGCGGCGGCATCGCTGAGGTGCAGCTGCTGCACGCGGCCGGTGTTGCCGGCCTGGAGCAGGTGCTCGACGAGCACAGCGCCCAGCGGGTAGCTCACGCGCTGGCGGCCGGCCTCCTCGGTGGCCACGGTGGGCTGGGTGCCAGTAGGGGCGGGCAGGTAGTCGCCCAGCAGCAGGGTTTGCATCTGGGCGAAGCTCACGGGCACGTTCAGCAGCTTGCTGAGGTAGTCGTAGCCGCCGCTGAAATAGGTTTTCTCCAGCTTGTTCACCACGCGCACCGAGTCGCGGGTGAGCACGGCGCGCACGCCCTCAAATCCCGCCAGCCCGGCCGATACCCAGATGATGCTGTCGCGCCGCATTCGCACCGACATGTTGGCGCCCTGCTTGTTGCCCTTCATCGTCACCTGCGCCTTGCCCTTGATGGTAAGGAAGTCGAACGCCGTGTTCTGGGCTTTCACCGACGGCAGGGTGGGCTCCATGGCCGGGGTGGAGGTGCCGGGGCCGGTGGTCGACACGGTGGGCACGGCCTTGCGGGCGCAGCCGGCCAAACCCAGGCCCAGGGCCAGCAGCAGCGAAAATTTATTCATAGAGCTTGTGTTCTTTCAGTTTGCGCTCCAGCAGGTCGGAGGTGCCGCCGGCTTTGCGGGCGCGCTGCCACTCGGCGGCGGCTTTTTCCTTGTCGCCGAGCTGGTAGAGAATGTCGCCGTAGTGCTCGATGATGGAGCCGTCCGTCGACTTGGTAATGATTTTATCGAGCACGTCCTTCGCGCCGGCGTAGTCCTTCTGCTTGTAGAGCACCCAGGCATACGTATCGAGGTAGGTCTCGTTATCCGGAAACTGCTTCACCACCTTGCCGGCCATGCTTTTGGCCTTGTCGAGCTTGGCGCCGCGCAGCGAGAGGTAGTAGCTGTAGTTGTTCAGCACCAATACGTTGCTGGGGTCGCTGGCCAGCGAGGCTTCGTAAGCGGCGTCCGATTTTTCGTCTTCGTGCAATTCGTGGTAGGCCTCGCCCAGCTGGGCGTCGAACTGCGCCAGCAGGGCGGCGTTGTTGGTAGCCAGCTTGCGGCCGTGCTCCAGCGACTTGGCGGCGCGGGCCGGCTGCTTTTTCAGCTGGTAGGCAATGCCGTTGTAGAACCAGAACTGCGCCTGGTTCGGGAAAATCTCCAGCGCGCGGTTGCTGTGCAGCAGCAGCGAGTCGGTCTGGTTCAGCTCGCCGTCCAGCCCAATCACCTGCTGCCACACCTCAAACCGGGAGTTGTCGTAGCGCAGGGCACGCGAGTAGGCGTTGCGGGCCTCGGCCTTGCGGTCGGTTTGCACCAGTACGTCGCCGCTGATGGCGTAGGCCTTAGCCTCCTTGGGGTGGGCGGCCACGGTGGCGGCGGCCAGGTCGCGGGCCAGCTGGTTGATGGATTCCTGCGGGCTGGGTAGCTGCTTGAGGTAGCCGAGCAGGATGCGCACGGCCACATCGATGTCGAGCGACGGGCTGCTTAGGGCCAGGCGCAGCTCCTGGGCCGACTCGGTGGCCAGGTTCTGCTGGCGGTACACGTCGGCCAGAATGAGGTGGGCCTGGGCAGCGCTGGGGTCGAGGCGTAGGGCCTGCTGGGACACGCGGAGGGCATCGGGCAGGCGGTTGTTGTTGGCGTAGAGCTCGGCCTGGGCCAGCACGTAGCGCACCTCGTTGGGGTTGGCCTTGATGAGCTTTTCGCCCTCGGCCAGCGCCTGGTCCAGCTTGTTCTGCTTGAGGTAAATCTGCTGTTTCTTGAACGAAATCTCGTCGACCTGCCCGAATTCCTTTTCGGCCTGGTCGAGCGTGGTCAGAGCCTCGGGCAGCTTGCCCTGGGCCAGGTACAGGTCGGCCAGGTTGAAGAGGTAGCTCCCCGATTTCGGCACCTCCCGAATAAGGGTAGCGTAGGTTTTGATGGCCGCGTCGTACTGCTTCTGGTTGGCCTCAATCTGGGCCAGCAGCAGGTAGTAGTAGGCATTCTTGGGGTCGATGCGGGTGGCGGCCTCGGCGTAGTTGGCCGCGTCGCGCAGGTTGCCGCTCAGCATGTTGGCCTCGGCAATCTTGTAGTTAATGGCCGCGTTGTCGGGGTCGATGGCGTAAGCCTTCAGCAGGCTTTCGAGGGCCTTGTTGTAGTCTTCGAGCAGCGAGTATTTCACGCCGTCTACGAACAGGGCTTCGCTGCGCTCGCGCTCGCGCTCGGTCATCAGCGACGACATCTGGGCGCGCAGGGCAGCACGCTTGGCGCGGGCATCGGCCAGCTTCTTTTCCAGCTCGTGCTGCTCTTTTTCGAGGGCGCGCTGTTGGCGGCGCGTCAGGGGCTTTTCGGGCGTTGTCGTTGCCGGATTACCTTCCGGCACCTGCGCCACGGCCATTCCGCCCCAGAGGCTGGCCCCCAACACTACGCTCAGCACAACACGACGCATCATAGCAGCTATATAACAAAGCCGGACGCAAGGCCCGGCTCCCAAAAATACAAGGAATCCCGCATGTTACTCCGGATACTCAACGCAGCTTATTGCGTTGCAAGTTTCGGGGGGCTGGTTACAGTTTTCTGGTTGCTGGGTGCTGGTTGGCAATGAATGTCAACCAGCACCCAGCAATCAGAAGCCAGCAATTCAGCTACACTGGCTGCCGAAGCCGCTTAGGCAACGGCCGTGGCTCACACCCGCAGCTGGTTGTAGTCGCCGAGGCTCAGGTCGTCGGGGGTGCCGGCCACGGTGGCGAAGTTGCCCACCATCGAATTCGTAATCACCACATTCAGCAGCGAGGCCGACTGCTGCACGATGGAGTTGCTCAGGCGCGTGTCGCGCACGTTGGCGTGGTTGCCCAGGCTCACGTGCGGGCCCACCACCGAGTTGGTGATAACGGCACCCTCGCCCACGTACACCGGCTCAATCAGCACCGAATTGGTGATTTTGGCCGACTCGTGCACCAAGCTTTCGCCGCGCTCCTTGAGGTATTCGAGGTAGCGCTGGTTGGTGAACACGGTGGCGTCCTTGTTGCCGCAGTCGAGCCATTCCGTCACGCGGCCGGGCACGAACACCATGCCCTTGTTCTTCATGTTTTCGAGGGCATTGGTGAGCTGATACTCGCCCTTGTCCTTAATGTCGTTGTCGAGCAGATACTGCAGCTCGCTGCGCAGGTACTCGCCGTCCTGGAAGTAGTAGATGCCGATGATGGCCAGGTCCGACACGAATTCCTGGGGCTTCTCCACGAACTCCGTAATCTCGCCCTTGTCGTTTAGCTTCACCACGCCGAAGGGCTTGGGGTCGTCCACCTTCTGCACCCAGATGGTGCCGGGCACGCTCGAATCGAGCACAAAGTCGGCTTTGAACAGCGTATCGGCGAAGGCCACCACCAGCGGGCCGGTGAGGCTTTCCTTGGCGCAGAGAATGGCGTGGGCCGTGCCCAGCGGCTCGTCCTGGTACACGATGGTGCCCTTGGCACCCACCGATTCGGCAATCTTCACCAGGCTTTTTTCCACTTCGGCCCCGAAGCGGCCGATGATGAAAGCCACCTCATCCACGGGCTCGCCGCAGACTTTGGCAATGTCCTCCACGAGGCGCTGCACAATGGGCTTGCCGGCAATGGGCACCAAGGGCTTGGGAACGGTGAGGGTGTGGGGGCGCATGCGCTTGCCCATGCCGGCCATCGGGACGATGATTTTCATGCTGAAAAAGGTGTCAGTGGTTTGATATTCAGGAATGCAAAGTAGTGGGCCAGGCAGTAGCTGCGGCTAGCGGCCCGTGCTACCATACCCGCCCGCGCCGCGTTGGGTTTCGCTCAGCGCGTCGGTGGGCTGCCAGGCAATGGTTTCGTGCTTGGCAACTATCAGTTGGGCAATGCGTTCGCCGTCGTTCACGACGAAGGGTTCGTTCGATAGATTCACGAGTAGCACGCGCACTTCGCCGCGGTAGTCGGCATCAATGGTGCCGGGGCTGTTCACCAGCCCAATGCCGTGTTTGAGAGCCAGGCCGCTGCGGGGCCGAATCTGGGCTTCGTAGCCTACCGGAATTTCCAGGCTGAGGCCCGTGGGGATGAGGGCGCGCTCGAGCGGGCCGAGCGTGACGGGCGCGGCCAGGTGGGCGCGC
>NZ_BAAGZM010000327.1:0-4678 GCF_054778495.1 Hymenobacter agri | reverse complement strand
CCGTCGGCGCGAAGGGCTTCGGCTTTGGCGGGGGTGCGGTTGTAGGCCACCACGGGGTGGCCGGCAGCGAGCAGGCGGCGGGCCATGGGCGTGCCCATGTTGCCAAGGCCCAGCCAGCCGATTGACTTGGTTGATTCCATCTGAAAAATTTTGGGTCAGGCGCGCGGAATTGCGTGCGGTACCGGTCCTAACGGCAAACGGGGCCGCCCCGGTTATCCGGCGCAACCCCGTTTTGGCCTTCAACCCCACCAGCGGCTGGCCGAAACAAGCCGCGCCTCAGTCAATCGGCCGGAACAGCCGCCCCCAGCGCACTTTGTGCAGCAGGTCCGCATTGGGGTCGAGCGAGAGCCAGGTGAACACGGCTTTGCCCACAATATGGTCGGCGGGCACGAAGCCCCAGAAGCGCGAATCCTCGGAGTTGTGGCGGTTGTCGCCCATCATGAAGTAATAATTCTGCTTGATGGTGTAGCGGGTGAGCGGCTGGCCGTGCTGGTATATCATCCCATCCTGCCAGGTGATGCCGTTGTTGTGCTCGTACTGGGCCACGATTTTGTAGTAGATGGCCGCGTTGGCCGGCGTGAGGGCAACGGTCTGCCCCTGCTTGGGCACCGGCAGCGGGCCGTACTCATCGAGTTGCCAGCGGCGGGGGGTGGCACTGGCGGCCTGCGATACATCGAAGTCGGCCACGTCGGGGAATAGCTGCACGGGGTACTGCACCACCTCCAGCGACTTCGTGTAGGACTGCCGGCGGAAGTAGGCGGCCACCTCGGCCGGGCAGCTGATGACGAAGCCAGGCTTGCCCGTTTCGGGGTTGACGACGGCGCGGGGCACGCCGTCGGGCTCGCGGTAGTCGACCACGCCTTGGGCGCGCAGGGCGGCCAGGATTTCATCATTCGGCGCGGCCACCTGCATGAAGTAGGTAGTTTGGGGCCGGCCGGCCACCGCGCCGGGCTGGCCGTTGAGAAATACCTGGCCGCTGCGAATGCTCAGCGTGTCGCCGGCCACGGCGATGCAGCGCTTGATAAGGTTGGTGCGCACATCGGCGGGGCGCTGCTGCTCGTGCGGCACATGAAATACCACCACGTCGTTGCGCTTCACCGAGCTGAAACCCGGGAAGCGGTAAGTAGGCAACTGGATAAGGTCGGAGTAGCTCTGCGGGCCGTGCTCCCACAGGGTTTGGTGCGTGAGGGGCACTTGCAGCGGCGTCTGGGGCGTGATGGGGCCGTAGTGTAGCTTGCTTACCATCAGGTAATCGCCCACCAGCAGCGTGCCCTCCATGCTTTCCGACGGAATCGTGTAAGCCTCCACCGCCGACCAGCGCAGCAGCGTGGCGGCCACGATGGCGAAAATCAGCGAGTCAGCCCACTCGCGGGTTTTAGTTTTGGGCGGCCTGGGCGAGGGATTAGCGCTGCGGGAAGAGAAGTAGGGAATACGCATAAGCAAAAAGTTGAAGCAATAGCTGCGTCATCAACGCAGTGCCTCTTCTCCTATTGCCTAACCACCCCGCCACCCGCCGCCCCAGCAGCTTAAGAAACTAATGTGGCTGGGGGTACAAGAAAAGAGTAATTAAGATTCTACTCGTGGATGGGACGTGCGTTAGATTTAACCAAAATCACAGCATGCAGGCTCGGTTTGTATTGCAGATAAATTGAATCAGATGAAAACTTCAGCACCGACGCATGTCTGTCATTAATTGTCAAAACACTATCCTTTATAGACCATGTGTTTGACAACATGTTGTCGCTGCTATACAAAACCATTGACCCGTTTCTCTTATCATAGATATACAGAAAGCATCTTCCATCGTCATAAGAAGCGGTAACCGCTTCTTATGATTTTGCGATTCGTATCGTAAATATCCCAGAATCCAGCTTTTTTTGAAACTAGCGTATGTTTCAAATCAAGTTTGGTCTGACAACCACAAAGGATGCTTATAAAGCCGAAAGCAAATGTTCTGACGATGGTTTTTGGTGATGGTCCCATAAACAAAAATAGCCGCCTCAACTAAAGTTGAGACGGCTATTTTATTCTTAAGCGAAAAGCCTAAACCGGAATACTACCAGCTCGACTTGGTTACACCGGGAATCTTCCCGGCGAGAGCCATTTCGCGGAAACGCACGCGGCTGATGCCAAACTTGCGCATGTAGCCGCGGGGGCGGCCGTCAATCATGTCGCGGTTGTGCAGGCGCACGGGCGAAGCGTTTTTGGGCAGCTTGTCGAGACCTTCGTAGTCGCCGGCAGCTTTCAGCGCCTTACGCTTCTCAGCGTAGCGGGCCACGGTGGCAATGCGCTTGCGCTCCCGTGCTTTGATGGATTCTTTAGCCATGAGTTCGGAAGATTAAGCGTCTTTTTTAGCGTTGGCGAAAGGCATACCGAACGCCTTGAGCAGCTCGTAGCTCTGCTCGTCGTTCTCGGCCGTGGTCACGAACGTGATGTCCATGCCCGAGATGCCTTTGATTTTGTCAATCGAGATTTCGGGGAAGATGATTTGCTCCTTCACGCCGAGCGTGTAGTTGCCACGACCGTCGAAACCTTTGTCGTTGATGCCTTTGAAGTCACGTACGCGGGGCAGGGCCACCGTCAGCAGGCGGTCCATGAACTCGTACATTTTCTCGCCGCGCAGCGTCACTTTCGCGCCGATGGGCATGCCTTCGCGGAGCTTAAAGTTCGACACCGATTTCTTGGCGATGGTCGGAACGGCTTTCTGACCGGTGATGGTCGTGAGCTCTTCCACGCCGTTGTCCACCAATTTCTTGTCAGCTACTGCGGCACCGATACCGCGGTTGATGCAGATTTTGGTAATGCGCGGTACCTGCATGATGCTCTTGAACTGGAATTTCTCCTGGAGCGCCGGTACTACGTCTTTCTTATAAATATCCTTGAGTCGTGCCATGGTCGTTAATTATTTAGCGGTGGCCGAATCAACCTTCTTCACGTTCGACACGTGAATCGAGCCTTCGATTTTGGTGATGCCGCCCTGGGGCGACTTAGCGCTCGGCTTGTTGTGCTTGGTCATCAGGTTGAGACCTTCCACCACCACGCGCTGGGTTACCCGGTTCACCGACTTAATGACGCCGGTTTTGCCCTTCTCGTCGCCGGCAATCACCTTCACGGTATCGCCCGACTTCACGTGCAGCTGCACGGGGTCTGCTTTCTTGATAGCCATGGTTTAGATTACTTCGGGGGCTAGGGATACGATTTTCATGAACTGACGCTCACGCAGCTCGCGGGCCACGGGGCCGAAGATGCGCGTGCCGCGGGGCTCGTCGTTGTTGTTGAGCAACACGGCGGCGTTGTCGTCGAAGCGGATGTACGAGCCGTCTTTGCGGCGCACTTCCTTCTTCACACGCACCACCACGGCCTTGCTCACGGTGCCTTTCTTGGCGTTGCCCGAAGGGATGGCCGACTTGATGGCCACCACAATCTTGTCGCCAACGCTGGCGTATTTCTTGCCCGTGCCACCCAGTACGCGGATGCAGAGGACTTCCTTGGCGCCGCTGTTGTCGGCCACCGTCAGGCGGGATTCTTGCTGTATCATCGGACTGAATTATTTAGCGCGTTCAACAATTTCAACCAGGCGCCACCGCTTGGTTTTGCTCAGCGGACGGGTGCTCATGATGCGCACCGTGTCGCCTTCGCCACACTCGTTTTTCTCGTCGTGGGCGTGGAATTTCGTGGTTTTGGTCACGAACTTGCCGTACTTGGGGTGCTTCTGTTTCTGCACCACAGCCACGGTGATGGACTTGTCCATCTTCGAGCTCGTTACCGTGCCGGTGATTTCCTTGCGCATGTTGCGCGAGTCTTCAGCTACGGCTTGGTCTTGGGTTGTTACGTCGGTTGCCATCGGTTATTGAGCGGAGTTAGTGGACTGCTCGCTCTTGCGACGGTTCTGCTCGGTGAGCAGACGGGCGACAGTCTTACGGTTAGCCTTGAGACGGGCGGGGTTTTCCAGGGGCGAAATCGCGTGGGCGAAACGCAGCTGCTGGCCCTGGGCCTGCTCGGATTTGAGTTGCTCTTTCAGCTGGTCAGCCGAAAGGCCTTTGAGGTCGGTCTTGTTCTTCATCGGAATTAGGCGGCTTCAGTGTAGTCGCGGCGAACCACGAAAGAAGTTTTCACCGGCAGTTTCTGGGCAGCCAGACGGAGCGACTCCTTGGCTACTTCCAGCGAAACCCCGTCCGACTCGAACATGATTTGGCCGGGCTTCACGCAGGCTACCCAATACTCGGGCGAGCCTTTGCCCTTACCCATGCGCACCTCAGCGGGCTTCTTGGTAATCGGCTTGTCGGGGAAAATGCGAATCCATACTTGCCCTTCGCGTTTCATGGCGCGGGTCATGGCGATACGAGCAGCCTCAATTTGGCGAGCCGTAATCCAAGACACTTCCAGCGACTTGATAGCGAACGAACCGAAGTCTATGGAGCTGCCGCGGTAGGCCAGGCCTGTTACGCGACCCTTTTGCATCTTGCGATACTTGGTCCTTTTCGGTTGTAACATTTTAGTTTATTGTAAAAAGAGTGTGCTTAAAAGAGAGGGGCGAACAGCCAAATATTTCGCTTCGTTCACCTGAAGCGGTAAACGAAGCGAAATAATTTGATTCGTTCTAGCGACGCGGGCCACGGCCAGCACCGCCGGCAGCACCACCGCCTTGGGCGGGGCCGTTGCGACGGGGACCGGCGTT
>NZ_BAAGZM010000326.1:0-4684 GCF_054778495.1 Hymenobacter agri | reverse complement strand
AGCACCAGCGCCACCGGCTGCCCCCGGAAGTGCACATGCCCCTCGGCCAGCAGCGGCTCATCGGGCACAATGCCGCCAATCTGGTTTTCGCCGGGAATGTCGGCCGCCGTGAGCACGCGCGCCACACCCGGCGCCGACAGCGCCGCACTGAAATCGAGGCTGCGGAGCACGCCGTGGGCCAGCGGGCTTTCAAACACGGCCGCGTACAGGGTGCCCTGCTGCACGGGTACGTCGTCGAGGTACTGCGATTCGCCGCGCACGTGGCGGTGGGGGTCGAGGTGGTTCATGAGGGAAAGCCTGCTAACGCTGTGCGTAACCGCGTATTAAATGTTGTTTAATAGAGTCCGTTTTTTGAACACCTATGTACTTTATCAAATCCTTGCGAATCCTTGCAAATTTTTCTGAATTGGCAGGGGCGTTTGCCTTGAAAGGAATAACTTTTTCGTTTAACAAAACAAGATATTCATACTCGTAAAAAGCGCCATTACTTCCGCTAAATGTTGGCGTGCGCCAATAACCAGACCTTAATAAATAATAGTAAATGCCATTACAGCCATCGCTGAATTTAATGGCCGGCTCGACTCGAATAAGAGCCTGAATATGTTTGACCGTATCTATCTCAGGGTATTCCGGCAATAAGTCGTCACCGTATCTATTACCCAGACACTGCTCCACAAATTTCTTCGCTTCGGCAGAGTGACTCTTATGTGAGACGATTTTTAATCGATGGCTGCTTTGCGCAAAAACTGATTGAAATAGGAATACACAAAAGGCTGATAAGAAATATCTCATGAGCCATCGAATTAAATCAATTCATCCACCGCCAGTTCCGGCGCGAACTCCAGGAAGTGCGCCCACAGCAACTGGCGCAGCAAGAGCCGCTTGTAGTCGCTGGTGCCGCGCACGTCGGAAATTGGGCTGATTTCGGCTTGCATCACCTCGTTGGCGGCGCTCACAGTCTCAGCCGTCAGCTCGCGGCCTTGCAGGAAGGCGCTGGTGCGGTCCAGGTACAACGGCACCGGCCCCACGCCGCCGGCCGACACGCGGGCAGCTTGGATGAGGCCGTTTTCGACCCGCAGCCAGGCGGCGGAATTCACGCTGGCAATGTCGAGGTGGGTGCGCTTAGATACTTTCTCGAAGTGGAAGAAGTCGCCGGGCAGCGGGGCGGGGAAGCTGATTTCGATAACCTGCTCGTCGGCCGCTTTCGCCAGCTTTTTGTAGCCCAGGTACAGGTCGGGCAAGGCTAGCTCGCGGGTGACGCCAGCGGCATCGAGCAGCGTGATGGACGCGCCCAGCGCCAGGAACATGATGGTGAGGTCGCCAATGGGCGAGCCGTTGATGAAGTTGCCGGCCACCGTGCCCATGTTGCGGATGGGCGTGCTCGATACCAGTTTCAGGTATTGCGGCAGGTTGGGCAGCAGGCCGCGCATCAGGTCCGATTCAAGGAGCTGGCTGGCGGTGGTGGCGGCGCCCAGCACCACGCGGCCGGTGGTTTCGTGGCGGATGCCGCGCCGGCCGGGCTGGTCAAAAATCAGGCGCACGCCGGGCTGCTCGCGCAGCTCTTCGAGGCGCTGCACCAGCAAATCGGTGCCGCCGCCGAGGAGGGCGTGCGTGAAAGGAGCCGGGGTGGAATGCCCGTGGTCGTTCTGGTTTTGGGCGTGGCCGTTGGGCGAGGTCGAAACCTGACTGCCGTTGGTGTGGGCCTTTGCTGATGCTGCTATAGCTGCAGTAGCATCTGCCGTATCATTGGCCCCGGCGGGCCGCAGCTTCGCCAGTTGGGCCGGAATATTCGCGAAGTAGCCGGGCACGAATTGCTTCTCGCTGAGCCAGGTCAGGGCGTTTTCGGCCGGGCGGCCTTCCAGCTCGGCGGTGAGCTTGGCGGCGGCGCGCTCCAACGACTTGTAGCCCGTGCAGCGGCAGATGTTGCCATCGATGGCCGCGGTGGTGCTTTTCTCGGTGGCGGGCGCGCTGCTCAGGCTGTGGCCCGTCAGCGACATCACGAAACCTACCGTGCAGAAGCCGCACTGCGAGCCGCCCTCGTCCACAATGGCTTTTTGCACGGGCGTGAGCTGGTTGCCGGCCGCATTGATACCTTCTACCGTCACGATGTGCTTGCCGTGGGCGTTGCCCAGCGGCGTGAGGCAGCTGGTCATGCTCTGGTAGTTCACGGTCTGGCCGTCGGCACTTAGCTCGCCTACCAGCACAGTGCAAGCGCCGCAGTCGCCCTCGCGGCAGCCGATTTTGGTGCCCTTCAGCTGCTCGTGGTAGCGCACGAAATCGAGCAAAGCGCTGGCCGGGGCCTCGCTGGTGCGAATGGGCTGGTCGTTGAGGAGAAACTCAATCATAAATCAGGAGACAATGGGGAACGTCATGCTGAGCGCAGTCGAAGCATCTCTACCGCGCAACTAACTCAATCAAATAGATTACTTCTGCGGTAGAGATGCTTCGACTACGCTCAGCATGACCGTCTTTATTGCGCGCTTTAAACGAGGCTATTCACCTTAATACTCCGTCTTGCCTTCCAGTTCCGTCCAGGCGCGGAAACCGGCCAGGGCCTCGTCGCGCAGCAGCTGCGTCATGGGCAGCTTGCGATTTTCCATGGGTCGGTCAAGCTCTTCATAGATGAATTGGTCGTCGAAGCCGATGGCGGCGGCATCGGCCTTGGTGTTGCCGTAGAACACCCGGCGCGGACGGGCCCAGTAGATGGCGCCGAGGCACATGGGGCAGGGCTCGCAGCTGGTGTAAAGGTCGCAGCCGTCGAGCTGGAAGGTGCCCAGTTCCTTGCAGGCTTTGCGAATGGCGTCGACCTCGGCGTGGCAGGTGGGGTCGTGCGTGGTCGTCACCTGATTGAAGCCGCGGGCGATAATCTGGCCGTCCTTCACTACCACTGCTCCGAAAGGTCCGCCGAAGCCAGCTTTCATTTTTTCGATGGACAGGCGAATGGCTTCGCGCATGAATTCGGGGTTGGGAGCTTCCATGGGTGGGGCGGAAAAGGTGAGCGGCCGCGGCGGCGTAAAGTTTTGAAAAACGGGCAACAAAGAAAGCGACGGAAACCCATATTTGCGGAGAACCCCGAAATTTCATTTCGGCCCGTGAGAACATATCGTTCTGGTGGGCCGAAATGAAATTTCGGGGTTCTCCGCCCTGGGGCGCTGTTGGGTTATTTCGTGAAATTTGGAATGCGCAGCTGGACGCCGATGGACGGCACCACGGTAATGCCGCTGAGCGAGGTGCTCTGGTTGTTGAGCAGCGCGAAGTCGCCGTAGTTCTGGTAGAACAGCGACACGGCCGGGATGAAATACACGTAGCGGTAACCGATTTTCAGATTGACGAAGCCGCCGAACGACGAGTAGTTGCGCCGCTGCAGCGGCAGCTCGGGCACTTTCGCCGAGCCGCTGTAGATTTTATCGGGCGCAAAGCCGTAGCTCACCCAGCTGTGCGTATACACCAGGCCGTAACTGATGGCCCCGATTTCCTCCTCGGTGCCAAACGAGTTGCTGAACGTGAGCGGCACGATAAGGTCGTTGCGGGTGGCGCGCAGGTTCAGCACCGAGTTGATGTCGGACAGGAAGGGCAGGCTGGGCAGCTTGGCCCGCTGGGTGGCAAACTGCAGCCCGATGCTGCCATAAAGCGCGCCCGGCGCTGCGCCCGCGCCGGGGTTTTCGGGCGTACCGGTGGGGCCCAGGAATTGGTATTGGGCGTCGAACACGTGCGAGCCGAAGGTATACTTGTAGCCCGCGTCGAAGCGCGGGGCGAAGCCGTAGCGCAGGTACACGTCGGCGGTGGTTTGCACGGGGTCGAGCACGTAGGCCAGGGCGGCGGCCTGCAGCTGGGTGGTGGCGTCGGTATAGTCGACTTTGCCCTGGCTGGAGGCTTGGCTGGCGGCCTGGCTGGCGGCTTCTTTCACGGCGCTGCCGGCTTTGGCCAGGGGCGCGCTGGCAATGTTGAAGCCCTGGTCGTAGCCGGCCCGGAACTCGCCCTGGGGCGTCACCTTGCCAGTGTTGGTGAAGGCGCGCGGAGCCGTGCAGGAAGCGGCGAGCAGGCCCAGGGCCGCCACCGCAGCGAGGGAAGTAGAAGAGCAAGTGCGGAGCAAAAAAGCAGTCATAGAGTCAATGAAAAAGTAAATGCCAACCCGACAATAACGAAAATCGCGCCGAAATAGCCGGAACCCAATACCCGGCAATATGTGTCTGCACAGCAGCCCGGCACTGCGGCGTGCCGAAAATATTTAGATGTTGCGATGTAACTTTTGCCGCCGCCGCTCATCGAAAGCAAAGCGGCCGCGCTCCGGTGGGCCGCCGCCGGAATGTCAAAATTGCTTATGCCACTAATTTTCCTCTGGTTTCAATTGTTTGGCTGGCTGGTGCCTGCGCCCCGGGCCACGGTGTACGTGTTTCTGGCCGAAACCTGCCCCATCAGCCAGGCGGCCACGCTGCCGCTGCGGGAATTGCACACCCGCTATGGCGTGCAGGGCGTGCGCTTCGTGGGCGTGTTTCCGGCGAAGGAAACAACGCCCGCCGGCCTGGCCGCCTTCGCCAAAACCTACCAGCTGGCTTTCCCGCTGCAGGCTGATGCCGGCCACGCGCTCACCAAAAAGCTGCACGCCCGCGTCACGCCCGAAGCCGTGGTGGTGGGGGCCGATGGCCGCACCGTGCTCTACCAGGGTCGCCTCGACGATGCCTAC
>NZ_BAAGZM010000325.1:0-4688 GCF_054778495.1 Hymenobacter agri | reverse complement strand
AGTCGCGCACCACGTTGCGCAGCACGCCGTTGCCGCGGCCGTGCAGGAACTTGATTTCGGGCATGCCCAGCATCACGGCGTCGTCCACGAAGCTCATGGTTTTGGTGAGGGCATCTTCGGCGCGCTCGCCGCGCAGGTCGAGCGTGGGGCTGAAGCCGGCCATGCGGTCGGTGATGTTCACGCCGTTGCCGCCGCCCCCGCCGCCGCTCAGCTTGCTGGCTCTGGACTTAGCGGCCTGCTCGCGCTCGCGGATTTCGGCCCGGCCCAGCTTTTCGAGCTGGTTCACCTTCACCAGGGTTTTGAGGCCGCCGAACAGCACTTCGGCGGTTTGGCCCTTCACGCTCACCAACTCGCCGTAGCCGTCCTGGCCAAAAAGGGCCACTTTATCGCCGGCTTGCAGGGCGCCGGCCACGGCGCGCTCGCGGGTGGCTTTAGGCTTGGGCGGCTCAATTTGCAGCTCCTTTTTCACGAAGCTCTCCAGCTTTTCGCGGGCGGCTTTGTTGGTTTCCTTCTCGGCATTGCCGCGGCGGATTTCGCCGATGGTGGCTTCGATTTGCTTGTTGGTATCCACAAGCAGGGCCTTGGCTTGCTGCTTGGCGGTGCGCAGGGTTTCGAGTTTGGTGTCTTCGAGGTGCTGCTTGAGGTCCTGGTATTCCTGGGCGGCGCGCTTGAGGCGCTTCTCGGCCTTGGCGGCTTCGGCGGTGCGCTGTTCGAGCTCGGTTTTCTCTTTTTCGAGGCCTTCGAGCAGGCGGTCGTAACGAATTTTGTCTTTGCCCACGAGTTGGGTGGCACGCTCCACTACTTCCTTTGGCAAGCCGATTTTGCGGGCAATTTCGATGGCGAACGAGGAACCCGGCTTGCCCACTTCGAGGCGGTAGAGCGGCTGCAGCTTCTCGGGGTCGTAGCGCATGGCCCCGTTGATGAGGTGCGGGGTGCGCTCGGCGAAGTTCTTCAGGTTGGTGTAGTGCGTGGTAATGACGCCGAACACCCGGGCCCGGTTCAGCTGGTCGAGCACGGCCTCGGCGATGGCGCCACCCAGGCTGGGCTCGGTGCCGGTGCCGAACTCGTCAATCAGCACCAGGCTTTTCTTACCGGCCAGCGTGATGAACTGCTTCATGGCCAGCAGGTGCGACGAATACGTCGAGAGGTCGTTTTCGAGGCTCTGCTCGTCGCCGATGTCGAGGAAAATGTCCTCGAACACGCCGGCTTCGGAGTTATCGGCGCAGGGTATCAGTAGGCCCATTTGCAGCATGAACTGCACGAGGCCCACGGTTTTCAGGCTCACCGACTTGCCGCCCGCGTTGGGGCCCGATATCACCAGAATGCGCTGTTCGGCATTCAGCTCCAAATCGAGCGGCACCACTTCGCGGGCATCGCCGGTTTCCTTCTTATGCTGGGCGAAGGCCAGTTGCAGCAGCGGGTGGCGCACCTGCACCCACTTCAGCAGGGGCTTGTTGTGCAGCAGCGGCAGGCGGCAGTCGAGCTGCACGGCCAGCTTGGCTTTGGCCCGGATGAAGTCAATCAGCCCGAGGTAGGAATAGGCCTTGCGCAGGTCCGGAATGTGCGGGCGCAGGCGGTTGGTGAGGTCGGTGAGGATGCGGATGAGCTCGCGGTGGTAGGCGTTGTCGAGGTCCTTGATGTCGTTATTCAGCTCGAACACCTCGGCCGGCTCGATATACACCGTCTGGCCCGAGGCCGACTCGTCGTGAATCAGGCCCTTCACCTTGCGCTTGAACTCGGCAATGACCGGCAACACCAAGCGCCCGCCCCGAATGGTGGGCTCGGCGTCGCCGGGAATCCAGCCCTCGTTTTTGGCGTGGCGCAGGATGCCGGCAATCTGGCGGCGCAGCTGGCCCTGGCGGGCAATGAGCTCCTGCCGAATCTGGCGCAGCAGCGGGCTCGCGTCGTCGCGCACGCCGCCGTCGTCGTCCACCACTTTGTCCATCGCGGCCAGCAGGTTGCGGTCGACCTGAATGCCGATGCCCAGCAGGCGCAGCGTGGGATACAGGCCCGCGTCGGCGTCCGAAAAGAAGCTCAGCGCCTGCCGGATGGTGCGCAAACTCATCTTCAACTCGAAGAAGGCGGCCACGTCGAGGTAGGCGCCGGGCAGGGCGGCGCGCTTGAGGTGGGCTTGGGCATCGTGGTAATGCGCGGCCGGGAAATCGGCCCCCGAGCGCAGCAGGTAGGCAAATTCGTCGGCCTGTTGCAGCAGTTTCAGCAGGGGCTCGTGCTTGGGCTGGAAGGCCATGCGGGCCACGTAGTGCCGGCCCAGGGCCGAGAGGCAATTGGCTTCGAGCTGCTCGCGCAGCGTGCTGAAGCCGATTTTTTGTTCGAAGTGTTGGGGTAACAGCAAGTAGGTCGTCGTTCAGGTATTCGGATACGAAGGTAAACAGCTAAGCGGGCGGGAAGATTCGCGGGCTTGGCGGTTAGTTCAACGTCTATGGTATTTCCTGCTACTGCATAGCGCTGAAGTTGCTTTAGCGCGGCCTCAACATGCGCGAGCGGCGGGGCCGGTTCTTCTACCACCGCCGAAGACGCGCTGCTGCTGGTCGTGGCGGGGCAACACCCACAGCTTGCGAGTAACCTTTAGGCGCCTTGCTTTTCATTGCGCCGCTCGCGTGCGGCCCACCAGGCACCTACGTAAACCAAGTAGCTCCCCAGAGCCGAAAACGTGCTGCCCCGCACCGGGCGCGGGCTCGTGGCTATCATCCACACCGCCCATACCATGCCAGCGGTAAACAGCACCAATACGATAGTCGAAATCGGCTTTTCAAAAAAAGTACGTTCCCGAACCACCGCCGCAGGCTGTCCCAGCTGCGTTTGGTGCATGCCCACCGCTGTTTCAAATGCCTGCACCATGCCGTCGAAATCCTTGTTGTCGTAGAGCCGGCTGCTCACGTTTATCTTCAGCTTGCTGGCGTCCTTGAGCGTCAGGCGCAACTCTTCGGCCCCGTTGAAGCTCGAAGCCCGGTAGGCCATAATCTCGCTAAACAGCACTTGAGTTTCTTCGCTTGTCTGTGGCATAATCGTCAGCCTATCCGGGGCAACGACGACGACTAGTGGAACACCACTCACCGCTTTACCTATCCGGTAGAGCAGGTAGAATCCGCCGCCCACGACGACGAAGAACCACACCATTCGGCCGTTTTTACTGGTCGCCTCCAGCAAATCGAGGCCTTTCACGGCCACTGTCAACACGACCACCAATCCCACCACCCACACCAGCAGCAGCCTGGCAACATTCGTTTTTATCAACTCAAACTCCTGCTTCATCGCGTCTTGTACCGCTTGGTTTTGATTAAACACCTACTCCTCCCCCGAATCTACTTATCCACCCCCGCCCCAAAAAGCGCGAAGTCGTACTTCACCGGGTCCGCCGGGTCGAGCAGGCGCAGGTTGGCGGTGAGCTCCTCGGCGGCCTGCCAGTCCACGAGTGAGCGGGTGAGCAGGCCCAGCGGGCGGGCCTGGCGCTCCACGTGCACGTCGATGGGCATGATGAGGTCGGCGGGCGAGAGGCGCGTCCAGAGGCCGAAGTCCACGCCGTGGTCATCGCGGCGCACCAGCCAGCGCAGGTACATGTTCACGCGCTTGCAGGCCGATTTGCGGGCCGGCGTGGCCACGTGCTTGCGGGTGCGGGCGGGCGCATCGGGCAGGCTGAAAAACCGGTTGTGGAAGTTGATGAGCCGCTCGCGCTGCGAGTGCCCCACCAGAAACGCGGTTTCGAGCGAGTCGTGCTGCCGGTACCAGTCGCGCAGGAAATGCACGAAGTACAGCAAATCGGTATCGCAAAACGTGCGGTGGCAGAAGCCCAGCAGGCGCTTCAGGTCCTCGTCCTGGTGCTGGGTGATGAATTGATAGGGCGCGTCATCCATGCGCCGCAGTAGGTCGTTGCACTTGTTCATGATGGTAGGCCGCTGCCCCCAGGCCAGCAGCGCCGCAAACAGCGCCGCAATCTCAATATCCTGCTTGAGCGTGAAGCGGTGCGGGATTTGGATGGGGTCGTTCTTAATGAATTCGGGCCGGTTGTAGCGCTCGTATTGCGCGTCGAGCTGGCGGCGGAGCTGGGCGACGTTCATGGTAGGTGGATGGTAGCGTTTGGAAAGGGCTGAACTGGTAAAAGCAGAACGTCATGCTGAGCGAAGTCGAAGCATCTCTGCCGCCATACTAAAATTGATTAGTTGCGCGATAGAGATGCTTCGACTTCGCTCAGCATGACGTTGCCGGGGAGTTAAACGAAACCCTACTGCTCCGGAATGTAATTCGTCTCGACCCGGAAGCGGGCGTCGCTGGTACCGAGCTTCTGCACGGCCCGGGGCGAGAGGCGCACCAGAATATTGTTGTTCTCGCCGGTATTGGGCAGCTTGCCAATAACGCGCACGTACACGTAGAGCCCATTCATGGCATTTTTCACCTGCATGATGGTGCCCACGGGGGCCGTTTTGTGCAGGGCCAGGTACTTCTCGGTGGTGCTGTTTTCGATGGACGCGCCCAGACCTGACTCCACCACGCGGCCCAGCAGCTCGCCGGCGCGGGTGGGCGTTTTTTCTTCGCGCTCCTCGCGCTTTTCTTCTTTCTTCTCCTCGCGGTCGGCCGGCTTTTCGGGCGTCACGGTGGCCACTTGGGCGGGCTTATCGGGCGCGGCGGGCGTTTTGCTGGCTGGCACGGCCTCGGTTTCGGCCGGGCGCACG
>NZ_BAAGZM010000324.1:0-4720 GCF_054778495.1 Hymenobacter agri | reverse complement strand
CGCGGCGGTGGTCGTCGGCCAGGCGCTCCACGTGGTTTTCGAGCGCAAAAAGGCCGGCTGCGGCCAGGTAGCCGGCCTGCCGCCAGCCGCCGCCCATCACCTTGCGAATGCGCTTGCACTTCTGAATAAACGACTTCGAGCCCAGCAGCACCGAGCCCACCGGCGCGCCCAGCCCCTTGCTCAAACACACCGAAATCGAATCGAACAGTTGGCCGTAATCTTCGCTGCGCTGCCCGGTAGCCACCAGCGCGTTGAACACGCGGGCGCCGTCGAGGTGCCGGGCTAGGCCGTGCTTTTTCGCCACTTCACTGATGGCAGCCATGTCGTCCCAGCTATAGCAGCTGCCGCCGCCGCGATTGTGAGTGTTCTCCAGGCACACAAGGCGGGTGGTGGGGTAGTGCACGTTTTCGGGCCGGATGGCGGCCTCCACCTGCGCGGCCGTGAGGCGGCCCCGCTCGCCGGGCAGCAGTGCCACGCTCGCCCCCGAGTGGAAGGCAATGCCGCCCACTTCCCAGAGGTACACGTGGGCCGTCTGCTCACAAATTACCTCGCTCAGCGGCTCGGTGTGGGCCTTGATGGCAATCTGGTTGGTCATGGTGCCCGAGGGGCAGAACAGGCCGGCTTCGAGGCCGAAGCGGGCGGCGGCGGCTTCTTCGAGGCGGCGCACGGTGGGGTCTTCCTCGTACACGTCGTCGCCGACGGGGGCGGCCCACATGGCAGCCAGCATGGCGGGCGTGGGGCGCGTCACGGTGTCGGAGCGCAGGTCAACCAAGGGAAGGGAGGCGGGAGAAGTCATGCCGGCAAAAGTACGCGGCCGAAGTGCCGCTCACCCCGGCCGCCGGCCCACCTTGCCGATAAAATGCCTGTCGGGCTTGTACTTCCCGGTTCAGATGCGTACTTTTGCCCTCCATTTCATAATACCTTAGTTTTTCCCCGGCCATGTCCGTTACCCGCCTGAAGCGCAAGCACCGCAAGAACATTGCCCGCGCCAACAACAAGCAGAACATCATCAAAAACCTGCTCCGTACCCCCGTCCTCAAAAATGTGGACCTGGAGGAGCTGAAGTCGCGCTTTAGCGCTGCTGCCGTTACCGAATAAATCCCCCTCTTTCCGCCAACCGCCATGTCCGTTACCCGTCTGAAGCGCAAGCACCGCAAGAACATTGCCCGTGCTAACAACAAGCAGAACATCATCAAAAACCTGCTTCGCACCCCCGTGCTGAAGAACGTGGACCTGGAGGAGCTGAAATCGCGCTTCACCACCGCCGCTCCGGCCGCGGCCAAGCCCGAGGCGAAAACCGAAACCAGCCTGCTGGACACGGTGAAGCACGCCGCCAGCGCCGCCGTCGACAAGGTGAAGGAAGTTGCCACCGACGTGGCCGATGCCGTTTCGCACTCCGAAGTGGTGGAGAAAGCTTCGCACCTGGTAAGCGACGCCGTTGACAAAGTGAAGGAAGTAGTGGCCGGCGACAAAACCGCCGCCAATAAAGCCGCCTTCGACGACGCCGAAGCCGTGACCAAGCCCGTGAACGAGGACGGCCAGGAAGGCGAGCACCCCAAGCCCGAAATCGCGCTGTAAGTAACGAGCTGCAGCCTTCGGCTGGCAGCTCCTGAGGCCATGAGCCCCGTTTCCTGTTGTTGCAGGGAACGGGGCTCGTTGGTTTGCGGCCAGTTGGAGGGCGGCGCGGGAAGCACGCCAATGCGGCCGCCTAGCTCGCCCGCTTACCCAGCTCCACAGCCTGCAAATTCACCACCTTGCCGGCCTCAATGCCGAAGCGCAGCAGCGTACGCACCTGGTGGAAACCGTGGCGGCCAGCCGCGCCGGGGTTCAGGTGCAGCAGGTGGCGGCGCGGGTCAGGCATCACGCGCAGAATGTGCGAGTGGCCCGTCACGAACAGGCCGGGGCGAGTGGCGTCGAGCAGGGGGCGGGCGGCCGGGGCGTAGTGCCCCGGGTAGCCGCCAATGTGGGTAATTATCACGCGCAGGCCTTCAACCTCAAAGTCTTGCACCAGGGGCTGGGTGCGGCGCACGTCCGTGCCGTCGATATTGCCGTACACGCCCCGGAACTGCGGCGCCAGGGCCTGTAATTCGTCCACCACGCGGGCATCGCCGAAATCGCCGGCGTGCCATATTTCGTCGCAGCCGCGCAAATGGTGCGCAATGCGTTCGTCGAAGTAGCCGTGGGTATCGGAAAGCAGGCCAATGTGCGTCATGCCGCAAAGATGGGGCGGGCCGCGAAATCGGTTCAGCCCCGTATCTTGCGGCCGAAGCTTTCCACGGTCATATATTTTCTTTGGATGCCGGTTGCCACCACGAGCCCGGCGTCTGTTCTTTTCAAGCTGCTTCTCCCGATGAACATTTTCATCAACGATATTCCGCTGGTTATCAAAAAACTTAGCGAAAAAGTATACAAGCATAAGTTCGACCTCGTGCTGAACCCCGACGACGACTTCACGTCGAAAGACCTGGTGGGCGACGTGCTGGTGAAGGACGCCGGTCCGCTATTCATCGACCGGTTGCTGCGCCTGATGGAAGTGAAGAAGCTGAAAAAACTGAAGTCGCTGACGATGCTGGTGAAGAAAAAGAAGTTCATCACCCTGCACCTCAAAGACCAGTTTAAGATTGCCAAGGCCGGCGGCGGGCTGGTGGTGAAAGGCGACCAGGTGCTGATGATTTACCGCCTCGGCAAGTGGGACCTGCCCAAGGGCAAGCTCAAGAGCGACGAAGACCAAGCCGCCGGCGCCCTGCGCGAAGTGGAAGAAGAAACCAACATCAAGCTGGAGCTGGGCGAGAAACTGCCCAGCACCTGGCACAGCTACGCCTACAAGGGCAACAAGATGCTGAAGAAAACCAGCTGGTTTTTGATGAAGTGCATCGACGACAGCCTGATGAAACCCCAAACGGAGGAGTACATCGAGGAAGTACGCTGGATGTCGCCCCAGGAAGCGCTGGCCAAGCTGGAAGATTCCTACGCCTCCATTGCGCTGGTAGTGCGCCACTACCTGAGCGAAATGGCCGGCAAGCCTGGCAAAGAAGCCAAAGCGAAGTAGCCTGTCGGCGCCGTATCTTCGTGGATATGGGGCTAAAACAACTACGCAGCAAGCAAATAAGCGGGGCAATGCTGGCAGCAGCATTAACATTAACGGCGTGCTCGCACTCGAACGAGCCGTTGCAGGAGCCCGCGCATCCGATGTTAGCCCGGCCGGCCGCACCTGCTCCGGTTCGGGCAGTGGTGGCCGTGCCGGCGCTGCTGCCGCTGTCGATAGATGACCTGCCGCGCCATTTGGGAGCACCGCAGCCCGTGCCCACGTCGGTGCAGGCGCTGCTGGACCAGCTGCCCAGCACCGACCCCACCGATTCGACACGCTTTTTCCAGTACCGCGGGCTCAACATACTCGTGAGTTTCGACGCCGGCACGCGCCGCTTCAACGATTGGCTGCTGCTGGGCCGCAACGAAGACGTGCTGATGCAAATGGCCGGCTTGTCGGCCGAAGCCGCCAGCTACCTGGTGCTGCCGGTATTTCACGCACGCCGGCCCACGCAGGTGCTGGGGGTGCGGGTGGTGCCGCTCACGGCCATGTCGCGGCAGTAGCGGCGCTACCCGGCCCGGGCGGGCAACGCGAATGGCACGAACGCCGATACATCGGCCCCAAACCGGTGCAGGTCGCGAATAATGGTGCTGCTAATGGCCCCGAGCGTGGGCGAGGTGAGCAGAAAAACTGTTTCAAGCCCGGGGAAAACGTGCTGGTTGCCGTAGGCAATGGGCTTTTCGTACTCAAAATCGGGGCTGTTGCGCAGGCCGCGCAGCAGGAAGCGCGCCCCGGTAGTGCGGGCAAACTCCGCCGTCAGCCCCTGGTAAAGCTGCACCGATACCCGCGGCTCCGCGGCAAACAGGTCGGCAATGAGCGCCTGCATCTGCTCGGCGGGCAGGTAGCGCTGCTTGGCGCTGTTGGTGCCCAAGGCAATGATGACTTCATCGAACAGCTCTAAGCCGCGCTGCACAACGTCGAGGTGCCCATTGGTGAACGGGTCGAACGAACCGGGAAAGAGGGCAATGCGGGGCATAAGTCAGAGTTGAATGGCAAGGGTTGATTTTTGACAGTTGAGTGCTGAGTAAAAAGCCGCCTGATTCAACCTTCAACATTTAGCCCTCAACAATTCAATCAGGCAAAGTGCAGGCTGAGCAAATCGAAGTAGCGGTATTCAAACACGTCGTTGAGGCGGTAGCTATACTGCACGTGCGGAGGGCGGGCGCCAAAATGCACATTGCGCACGTAGGTGCGCAGCAGGCTGAACACGGCCGAGTCGGGCGTGAGGTCGCCCCACACCGTCACGTCGTCCTGGTCGGGGTCGAGGGCCAGCTCCTGCATCACCAGAATGGTGTAGTACACCACGTCTTCGGCCGTGCTGCACGGAAACACGTTGCAGTATTCGAGGTGCTGGCCCAGCACCACGAGCGTGAGCTCCTGCTGGCCGGGGTTGAGGTAGAGGCGGCGCTGGGAAGCGGCCCCGCGCTGGTTTACCAGGCCGGCCAGCAGGGCGCTGGTATGGTGCAGCAACCGGCCGGTGGGGCCGTAGGTGGCCGAAATCCAGCTGGCCAGCGCGGCGTCGGCGGCGAATACGTTCACCAGCTCCAGGCCCGGGTGCGTGGTATGGCGAATGGTTTCGGCAGGCGTGGGGGTGTGGTGTAGGCGCAGCGCGGCGGCTTCGTCGCCGGCCCG
>NZ_BAAGZM010000323.1:0-4740 GCF_054778495.1 Hymenobacter agri | reverse complement strand
CGCCTGGGCGAGCGGCTGACGGTGCGCGGGGCCGTGGGCCGGGCCATTCGGGCGGCCAACTTCACCGAGCAGTATTACTCGTCCATCCGGCCGGGCACGGTGCCCAATGGCTTCAACGTGGGCAACCCCAACCTGAGCGCCGAGCGCACTTGGAGCTACGAAGGCGGCCTCGACTTCCAGCCCCTGCCGGCCCTCACATTGCGCGGCACCTACTTCAACCGCTATGGCCGCAACCTGATTGACTACGTGGGCCAGCCCGGCGCGCTGGTGATTGAAAAAACCGGCCTCGCCAACCTGAACCCCGCCAACACCTACCGCCTGGCCGAAAACCTGTTTGCCGTGAGCACCCAGGGCTTCGAGCTGGAAGCTAGCACCCGCGCCCAGCTCACGCCCGGCCTGCGCCTCGACGGCACCGTGGGCTACACCTACACCCACCTAAACGTAGACGGCAACATCACGTCGCAGTACCTGAGTAACGTGGCCCTGCAGCTCATCAGCGGCAATGTGAGCCTGGTGCACCGCCGCTTCACGGCCAGCCTGGGCGGGGTGTATAAGCAGCGCGCCGGCCAGAAGACTACCCCCAGCGCCACCATCAACGATGCCGTGCTCACGCCCGATTACGTGGTCATCAACGGCCGGCTCGATGTGGCGCTGCTGCCCGAGCGCCTGTGGGTGGTGGGCCAGGCCCAGAACCTGTTCGACGCGAAATATTCCGACCTGCTGGGTGCCCAGATGCCCGGCCGCTGGCTGATGGCCGGCGTGCGCGTGGCGCTGCGGAAGTAGGGTCGGGGCCGCGCCGCCGGAGTGGCTGGCAACGAACAAAGAGGGACGTCATGCCGAGCGCAGCCGAGGCATCTCGCGTGTGGTAGTAATCAAATTACTTCCGCGGTAGAGATGCTTCGACTGCGCTCAGCATGACGTTCTTTTTTCTGGTTACTACTGCACGCGAGATGCCTCGGCTGCGCTCGGCATGACGTGCTTTTTTTCTGGCAGAACCCAATGAAGGCCCATTCGGCCCTACCTTTGCCCCATCAATTCCTCCTCCCGGATGGATTGTTTTTATACAGAGGCGCTGAGAGACAGGCTCAACGACGCGCCGGCAACCACCCGCAACCGCGGACCGGTGCCAATTCCTGACCATATAAAAACAACTGCCATGCCCGCTGTTCCTGCTGCCTCGCTTGCTTTTTCTGGTGTTGCTCGTGCCCGTTTCTCAACGATGGGCCGGATGCTGACGGGCTGTTGTTGCTGTTGCTAGCGGGCACTCGCGCCGCGTAGCCGAACGGCTGCGGCCGGCGCACTTTCATTTCCTTTTTACGGGTTTTTTGCTTGCGGCACGGCCGCTCCGGGTGGGGCGGTGGCGTGGCGCGTATTTATCGGATTATGTTGAAAAAATCATTGGAGCTGCTTCGGGCCGAAGCGGCGGAAACGGGGGCGAACACCCTCAAACGCAGCCTGAACGGCGTGAGCCTGATTGCCATTGGCATCGGGGTGATTATCGGGGCGGGGCTGTTCTCGCTCACCGGCATTGCGGCGGCCAACAATGCCGGGCCGGCCGTCACGCTCTCCTTCGTGGTGGCGGCGGTGGGCTGCGCCTTCTCGGCCCTTTGCTACGCCGAGTTTGCGGCGCTGGTGCCCGTTTCGGGCTCGGCCTATACGTATTCGTACGCCACGATGGGGGAGCTGTTTGCCTGGATTATTGGCTGGGACTTGGTGCTCGAATACTCGGTGGGCGCGGCCACGGTGGCCATCAGCTGGTCGCAGTACCTCATCAAATTCCTCGGAAAATACGGCCTGCACATCCCGGCGCGGCTGGTAATGTCGCCCTTCGAAAGCGCCAAGCTGGCCGACGGCAGCACCGTGAGCGGCTACGTGAACGTGCCGGCCATGCTCATCGTGCTGGCCATTACGGCCATCGTGACGCGCGGCACCAAGGGCTCGGCCTGGTTCAATGCGCTGGTGGTGGCGCTGAAGGTGGCCGTGGTGCTGGTGTTCATCGCCCTGGGGTGGCAGTACATCGACCCCGCCAACTACCAACCCTACATCCCGGCCAACACCGGCACTTTCGGCGAGTTTGGGCTGAGCGGGATTCTGCGCGGGGCGGGCGTGATTTTCTTCGTCTTCATCGGCTTCGACATCGTGGCCACGATGGCCCAGGAAACCAAAAACCCGCAGCGCAACATGCCCATTGGCATTCTGGGCTCGCTGGCGGTGTGCACGGTGCTGTTTGTGTTGTTCGGGCACGTGCTCACGGGCCTGGCCAACTACACCGAGTTCAAGAACAACGCCGCGCCGGTAGCCGTGGCCATCGAGAAAACGCCCTACGCGTGGCTGTCGTCGGCCGTGATATTGGCCATTCTGGTGGGCTACACGTCGGTGATTTTGGTCGATTTGCTGGGGCAGTCGCGGGTATTTTTCTCGATGTCGAAGGACGGGCTGCTGCCGCCGGTGTTCTCGCGCCTGCACCCCACCTTCAACACGCCGGCGCAGTCGACGCTGCTGCTCGGCACCTTCATCGCGCTGTTTGCGGGCTTCGTGCCCATCTCGGTGGTGGGCGAGATGACGAGCATCGGCACGCTGCTGGCCTTTGTGATGGTGTGCCTCGGCGTGATGATTATGCGCAAAACCAACCCCGACGCGCCCCGCTCGTTCCGCACGCCGTGGGTGCCGGTGGTACCCATTCTGGGCATTGTGGTGTGCCTCGTGATGATGGCCTCGCTGCCCTGGGAAACCTGGCTGCGCCTCATCGTGTGGCTGGCGCTGGGCATGGCCATCTACTTCGGCTACGGAAAGAAGAACAGCAAGCTGCGGCTGGCGCAGGAGAAAGCTGAACTTCCACACTAAAAATTTCACTGCGCACACTGCAGGAAATCAATGCTACCAATTCAATGTGTCGTCAGTCCGTTCGCATCCAGCTCCTCACGGTCGCGCACGCGGCCGAGGTCACCTTCTAAATCAACCTCATCGGCGACAGTTGTCTCAGCCGTGACGGGTAGGGCTGAGGCCAGTGGGCGCTGCTTGTACACATCCACGGCTCCGTTGCGGTCGAGTAGCTCGCGGGCGTGGTCGGCTTCTTCGGTAGTAGTCGTGTCGACGGTGATGACGGCGTGCTCGGGGCCGGTGGCGGCAATGTGGGCTTGGGCATCATCGACCTGCGTGCCGCTGAAAATACCGCTGAAAAACCGCGTCACGGCGTCCTGAAATGTTTCGCGGGGCGTTTCCACGTCAATCTGGTGCTCGGCCTGCAGGGTATCGCGGGAGGCGAGCTGCACGGCGGGGGCGGCAAAGCCGGCCGCATGTAGCTGCGCCACGGCAAACTCGGCTTCGGAAGCGCTGGTGAATAAACCGACGACGGTGCGGGGCATACGGAAGGGGAAAAGGTGTCTGAGTGTCTACGGCGGGCCTGGCAGGCGGTTGTGCCGGTGCCGGGCTGCCGCCGCCGGAGATTGCCTACCTTTTGCGCACTTTTCATTCGAAAGCCGCGCCTACATGGACCAGTCTCAACTAGCCGCCCGCTGGCATCGCCTCACCACGCCGCTTGTGCCCGATGCCGCCCGCCGCGAGGCCGAATGGCAGCGCCTGGCCGCCGCCTACCAGGCGCCCAGCCGTCACTACCACAACCTGCAGCACATCGAAAACCTGCTGAATAGGGTAGCGGCAGCCCCCTTGCGCGACCCGGTGGTGGTGCAGCTGGCCGTCTGGTTTCACGACGCGGTGTACGACGCCCGCCGGTCCGACAACGAAGCCCGCAGCGCCGCCGAGGCGCTGGCTTTTCTGCGGGGCTCGCTGCTGGAGCCTGCCCGGCAGCAGCGTGTGGCGTTCCTCATCGGGCGCACCGCCGACCACATCCAGCCCCAGCCGTCGCACGATACCGACCTGCTCTACTTTCTCGATGCCGACCTGAGCATCCTCGGGGCCCCGGCCGCCGGGTACTGGGCCTACGCCCGGCAGGTGCGGCAGGAGTACCGGCATGTGCCAACGCTGCTCTATCGCCCCGGGCGCCGCAAGGTGCTGGCAAAGATGCTGGCCGCACCAGTGCTCTTTCAAACGCCGGCCCTGCGGGCAGAGCTTGATGCCGCCGCCCGGCTGAACCTGCAGGCCGAAATTGACGCTTGGAACCGCGGCAGCCTCGATTCCCAGCCCTGAGCTGCCGGCAGAATAATGCGAGCCTTCACCGGCCTGCCCAAGCCATTCGGCCCGAAAAAGATTGTTTTTAGGGGGATTTAATGCCTGCTTAATCTCAGCAGACGGAATATTTGCAGCACAGAGGAGCTTCCCAAGCGGGCAAGCAGATAGGAGAACCTGATTGTGAGCACGAATGCAAAAATCCCTTTTTCCCAGCCTGATTCCTTCGTACGAGCATGAGCGCCTCACCGCGCTGCAACCCTACCAGGTGCTGAGCACGCCGGGCCAAACGCTGTTCAACGATTTTGTGAGCATCGTTGCCAAACTGCTCGATGTGCCCATGGCGCTGGTGAGCCTGGTGCGGGCCGACGACGTAGTATTCATCGGCAACACCGGCCTGCCCGATGCTCAGGTGGTGCCCCGCGAAGACAGCATGTGCTCGGTGGCCATTCTCAGCGACGACCTCACCGAGTTTCCGGACGTAGCCGCCGAGCCCTGCGCCCTGGTAAATCCCTACGTGGCCCAGCAGCTGCGCCTGGGCTTCTACGCGGCGCACGCCATGCGCACGGCCGCGGGCCAGCCCATTGGCAGCCTTTGCGTGCTCGGCCAGCAGCC
>NZ_BAAGZM010000322.1:0-4741 GCF_054778495.1 Hymenobacter agri | reverse complement strand
CACGCCCGGGCAAGTGTTCGATGTGCTGGGCCGGCCCGTGGCGAGTTTCGTCACCGATGCCAGCGGCGCGGCGGTGCTGGTGTTGCCAACGCAGGCGCACGGCGTATTCGTGGTGCGGGCCGGCGGCCAGACGTTGCGTCTGGCCATCGAGTAGCGAATAAAAACCGCTGATTGGCAACTGCCGCTGGCTGCCCGTGGGGGATGGCCAGCGGCAGTTTTGCGAAGAGCGAATGTGCTGGTGACGGGGGCGGCCTGATAGGGTAGTGCAAGCCCGCGCCAGCGCCCCGACAACGGTGAGCGGCGGTTTGTCGTTGCAGGCAGCAACGCGCTGCTTGCCTCATTTCCATGCTTCGGATTTACACTCTTGTCTTACTGGCCTCGCTGCTGGTTTTTTCGGCCCGGCCGGCTGCCGCCTATGCCGTGCTCACCCACCAGGCCAACATCGACTCGACGTGGGAGCGCTGCTTGGTGCCGGCTATTCTGAAGCGGTACCCGGGCTCGACGCCCGAGGAGCTGGCCGATGCCAAAGCCTACGCCTACGGCGGGGCCATTATTCAGGACATGGGCTATTACCCGTTTGGGTCGGTGCTGTTCACCAACCTCACGCACTACGTGCGCTCGGGCGACTTCGTGCGCAACATGCTGGCCGAGGCCCGCGACCGCAACGACTACGCCTTTGCCCTGGGCAGCCTGGCACACTACGCGGCCGACCTCAATGGCCACCCCGAAGGCACTAACAAGGCGATGGCGTCGGTGTATCCCGACCTCAAGGCCAAGTTCGGCGACATCATCACCTACGAGCAGGCCCCCAAGCAGCATACCCAACTGGAGTTTGCCTTCGATGTGGTGCAGCTGGCCAGCGGCAAGTACCGCAACTCCGACTATCACCAGAAAATCGGCTTTCAGGTGAGTAAAGCCACCTTGGAGCGAGCTTTTCTGAAGACATATGGCCTGGAACTGGGCCAGGTGATTGTGAACGTGGACCTGAGCATTGCCAGCTTCCGCTTTGCGGTGAGCCAGCTGATACCGACGGCGGCCCGCGCCGCCTGGCACTACAAGCGCAAGGACATTCTGAAAATCAGCCCCGGTGCGCGGCGGCGCGACTACCTCAAGCAGGAAAACCCCCGCGAGTTCCGCAAACTCTACGGCAACTCGTACAAGAAGCCCGGCTTTGGGGCGCGCATCCTGTCGTACTTCGTGCGGATTCTGCCCAAGATTGGGCCGCTCAAACCCTTTGCCTTCAAGCTGCCCACGCCCGAAGCACAGGCGTTTTTCCGAGCCAGCTTTCAAAAAACCATGGCGGCTTACTGTGCCAATATTGCCCGCCAGCCCGCCGACACGGCTGCCGCGCCGCTCACGCTGGCCAATGCCGATTTCGATACCGGCCACCCCACCCGCGCCGGTGAGTACCCGCTGGCCGACGAAACTTACGGCGAATGGCTGCGCAAGCTGGCCGACAAGAAGTTCGAATATTTAAATCCGGTGGCCCGCCAGAATATTCTGGCTTTCTACGGCACGCAGCCCAAAGCCCCGGCCTCGGGCGAGGAAAAGGAGCAGCGCAAGCAGGCCGAAACCCAAAAGGCGCTGCAAGAGCTGCGGGAGTTGAAATAGCGGTAGGCATCAGCGGCAAGCGGGAGCTTGCGCGCCTACCGCGCACAATCTGCGACCGAACGTGTAGTCAGGCCTGGAAATTCTTCTTACCTTGTTCGTTACCACTGACTAAGATTCATGTGAAATAGCTTGCTTGAACTGTGATATAGTGTTATTTATAGGATGGCTTTGCGGGCTGGCGGTTGTACGAAACTTTCATTTGCTTAACTCTTAATACCCACTTTCAAACGTTCACTTATGCACACATTTTACACGAAGGGGCAGCCGTTCCGCTGGATGCGGCTGCTAAGCCTGTTGCTACTGCTGCTGCCGCTGGCGGGGCGTGGGCAGAGTACTACGGTGGTTATCAGCCAAACGTATGGCGGGGGCGGCAATGCCAGTGCGCCCTACCTCAATGACTACATTGAGCTGCACAACATCTCGTCCGTTACGCAGAGCGTCAGCGGGTTTTCGGTGCAGTACGCTTCGGCAACGGGCACTAGCTGGGCTGTTACGGCTTTAGGCACGGGAACGGCAACGAGCATCCCCGCCGGCGGGTATTTTCTGGTGCAAATGGCTTCGGGTGGTGCCGTAGGTGTAGCTTTGCCTACACCGGATGCAACTGGTACCAGCAATATGTCGGCTACTGCCGGCAAAATAGCGCTGGTGAGCAATACAACGGCGCTGACCGGCAGCTGCCCAACGGGAGCTACGCTGGTCGATTTTGTGGCCATTGGCGCTTCGGGTACCACCGGCAGCACGGGCACCTGCAGTGAGGGAACCACTGCGCCGGCGGGCTCCAATACGTTAGCCGACGTTCGGAAGGACCCCACCGGCACCGCTAATAACGGCTGTCAGGATACCAACGTCAACTCCGCCGACTTTGCAACGGCAGCTCCCAGTCCACGCAACTCGGCTACTACGCCGGTGACGTGCGCCGCGGCCAACAACCCGGTACCTACCATTACCAGCCTCGCGCCCAGCTCGGCCACGGCCGGCGACCCGGCTCAGACGCTGACTGTAACCGGCACGAACTTCATCGCCTCGTCGGTGGTGAATTTTAACGGCACAGCGCGCACCACCACCTACGTGTCGGCTACGCAGCTTACCATTCAGCTGACAACGGCTGATTTGGCCACGGCCGGCAGCTACAACGTGACCGTGACCAACCCCACGCCCGGCGGCGGAACTACTGCGGCCACGGTTTTCACCGTGAACCCGGCCCCGGCCAGCAACCCGGTGCCTACCATCACCAGCTTGTCGCCCAGCTCGGTTATCGCCGGCGCGGCGGCCCAGACGCTGACGGTAACCGGCACGAACTTCATCGCCTCGTCGGTGGTGAATTTTAACGGCACAGCTCGTACCACTACCTACGTATCGGCTACGCAGCTCACCATTCAGCTCACGGCTGCCGACCAAAGCGCCGTGGGCAGCTACAACGTGACCGTAACTAACCCCACGCCCGGCGGCGGTACCACGGCAGCCAGCACCTTCACGGTGAACCCGGTACCCAACAACCCGGTGCCTACTATCACCAGTATTGCTCCCAGTTCGGTCATTGTGGGCGCCAGTGCTCAGACGCTGACGGTGAACGGGACGAATTTCATCAGCAGCTCGGTGGTGAACTTTAATGGCACGGCGCGCACCACTACCTACGTGTCGGCCACGCAACTCACCATTCAGCTCACGGCCGCTGACCAAGGCACGGTAGGTAGCTACAACGTGACGGTGACCAACCCCACGCCCGGCGGTGGCACCACGGCCCCGGCCACCTTCACCGTGAACCCGGTGCCCGCGCCCACGCTCACGTCCATCAGCCCGAGCAATCCGGTGGGAGGGGCCACCTACGTGTTCACCCTCACCGGCACCAGCTTTGGCACGACGGCCAACACCACGGTGAGCTTCAACGGCTCGACGGTGGTGCCCACTTCGGTAACGGGGGGCGGCACCACCATCACCGTCTCGCTGCCGCTGCCGGCCGCCGGCGGTACTTTCCCCATCACCGTAACCACGCCTAATGGCACCTCGGGCGCGCAGTCGCTGACGGTGATGGCCCAGCCCGGTGGCTTCTTCGAGCCGTTCGAGCCGGCTACGTTGGGAACGTATGCGACGACTACGCCCACCGTGGTGGCACTACGTACGGGCTCGTACAGCTTTTTTCAGGCAATTCTGGGCAACACCACGCCGCCCGGTGACCGGTTCAACAATGCCCAGGCGGCCCGCCTGCGGGGCAATGGCACCATCACCATGAACTTCGATAAGACGGGTGGGGCCGGTGTTGTAACCATCAGCGCCGCGCTTTATGGCAGCGATGCCGTGTCGAACCTCACCTTGGAATACTCGACCGATGGCGGGGGCACTTTCCAGGCCGCTCCGGGTAGTCCGGTGGCGCTCACCACCACGCTCACGGCTTATCCATTCACTTTGAACGTAGCCGGACCGGTGCGCCTGCGTATTGGCACGAGCTCGACCGCTACGGGCCAGCGCATCAACGTGGACGACCTGCAGATTACCGACTTTACGGCCGCCGTGTGCGACGCGCCTACCAGCCTCACGCCGGGCAGCATCACCAGCACTTCGGCCACGGTGAGCTTCACTGCCAGCGCATCGGCCGCCAATGGCTATACCGTGACGACTACGCCCACTACTACCACCCAGACGCTGGGCGCTGGCGCAACCTCGGTGAGCTTCACCGGCCTCACACCCAATACCGCCTATTCGGTGAGCATCGTGAGCAACTGCTCGGCCACCAGCACTTCGAGCGCCGCCACCACCAGCTTCACCACGCTGGCCCTGGCCCCCACGCTGGCCGTGAGCCAGAGCGGCACCAGCTACCCCAGCGGCGGCACGGCTTACAGCTTTGGCAACCAAACGGTGGGCAGCACCAGCAGCCCCGTAAGCTTTACGCTGACGAACAGTGGCCCCGATGCCCTGACTATTAGCAGCATCACGACCACCGGCGACTACGTGGTGGCCGGCACAGCGCCTACCACGGTGCCCGCCGGCGGCACGGCCACGGTGAGCGTGACGTTTACGCCCACCACTACGGGCACCCGCGCCGGCACGCTGGTTATCAATTCCAACGCCACCAACGCCGCTACTTACACCGTGAATCTGACCGGCAACGGCCAGGCCGCCACGCTGCCCGACC
>NZ_BAAGZM010000321.1:0-4757 GCF_054778495.1 Hymenobacter agri | reverse complement strand
TGGCCGCGCAGCTGCGCGGGCTCGGTAGCCGCCGGCAATGCGGCAAGTGCGCGCATTACTTCCGCGTCGAGGGCGCGCCCGGCAGAGCCCAGAATCTCGGGTTGCAGAATGGCCCCGGTTTCGCTTATCTCGAAAGCGGCATAAACCGTTCCCTGCTGCCTCGACCGCAAGGCCTCAACCGGGTAGCGAACCTGCATTTGGGAGAAAAAGACCAGCCCCGCAATGGATGACTGGAATCGGCCCCGCTTAATGGGGTCGGTGAGCCGGGTGCCGAGGTAGCGCTGCTGGCGTTCCGGCAGTTGCTGCACCAGGGTGCCGAATACCGGGTTTTGGTCGGCATAGGGGTACGGTTGCGCCTCCGGCGAGGTGCTGAAGTCAATCACCAGGTTGATTTTGGGCGCTTCTTTAGTTGTCACTTCCGGGTCGGGCGGGGCGGGCTGCCAGGCCAGCATGTGCGCTTCGAGGTAATCGAGGGCTTTGGCCGTGGCCTCACCCAACGGCTTATCCAACGGGACGGGCGGCCGCAGCATGGTGTAGCGGGTAGGGTGGCCATCGGGCATCAGCTCGAACTGCACCAGCATGCGGCCGCCGGGGGCTGGCACCGCTTGCCGGATGCTGCGGCCCACGAGAGCGCGCAGCGAATCGGGTCCGCCGGGGTAGCGCGGGCCGGCGTAGTCGGCCAGGCTCGACACGGTGGTGGTTTGGGCGCGCAGGGCGGGAGCACCCAGCAGGCTTAGGGCAAGGAGTATGCGTGGCAGAATCATAACAGCAAAAACGGGAAGGAAGGCCCTGCCCGCACCGGACAAGCAGGCGTCGGGTCACTGCCAGGTTTTCTGGGCGGCGTCGAAAGTACGCCGGGTGCCAGCTACGTGAAAATTTCCATACAGTATCTGGTATTCTTTCTACGCCCTACTTGTTCCAATACTCCTCAGTAGTACCTTAGCAGCGAGGCCTTCCTTCCATCATCCTCATTTTTTTCCGAATGAAACAACCGAGCACTTTCCTGCTCCTGCTGCCAGCGGCTGTGCTGGCTGCCAGTTCGGCCCGTGCCCAGGTGGCGGGCCCTGAAGCCCGGCTGCCAGCCGCCGCCGAAGCCCTGCGCCGCGAATACGCCGCATCGCCGGTGAATGCGCCCTACCTGTACAACGGGCCCGAGTACGCCGATTATACCCGCAAGTATCACACCCGCACCGGTCACCAGTTTTACCTGCAGCCCGAGACGTTGCCGGGCGCGGTCAACTATAACGACCGCGAATTTGGCGCAGTGCAGCTACAGTACGACATCGTGCTCGACCAAGTGGCCCTCGCGCAACCCGGCAACCCGCTGAGAATCCGGCTCATCGACGACAAGCTGCGCACCTTCTCAATTGAGGGCCACCGCTTTGTACGGCTGGTGGCCGACAGCAGCAACGCCGACATCATTCAGACCGGCTACTATGAGCTGCTGGCCGATGGCCCGGTGCAGGCGCTGGCCAAGCACAGCAAGAAGCTCTACGAACACCTCAACAAGCCTTACATCGATGCATCGTTTGTCGAAAGCAACCGACTGTATATGTACAAGGCCGGGCGCTACTACGCGGTGCGCAGCAAGGGCGCGGCCCTGCGCCTGCTAGCCGACCGCGGCCCCGAAATGCAGCAATACCTGCGCGAGCACCACCTGCGTTTTAACAAAGCCAACCGCGAAAATTCCGTGGTAGAGCTGACGCGCTATTACAACGGCCTACCCCGGTAAACAGCACTTTGCTGCCTTCTACCTACCGCCCTCTCATTATTCCTTTCCGCGCTATTTCCGGTAGTTTTTTCATGAAACACGCGTATTCGCTTCTGTTGCTGGGCAGCCTGCTGCTGAGCAACCTTACCGCCTATTGCCAGCAAGGGCCCGACAAGCCCATTAGCGGCACGTTCACGCACACCCCCTTCGAAGAGTTTGCCCGGCAGGTGGAAGCCCAAGCGCCGGTGCATTTCTATTTCGACCCCCGGGCCGTCGACAGCCTGTTTGTGACGCTGCAGGTACAGGCTCAGCCGGTGCGCGTGGTGCTGGAGCGGGCGCTGGTCAACACGCCGTTTCACTACGTGCTTGATGACGAGAACCGGATAATTGTTTCGCGCGGCTCCGTGCTCTCGACCACGCTACCGGGCAGCTTTTTCCGGGCCGCCACGGCCGCCGACGCGCTAGCCGAGGAGGAAACGGCCGCTACGCCGGCGGCCCGCTCGCACCTCATCAGCGTGTCGGAAGCCCGGGTGTATACCATTGGCGCGGCGGGCGGCACCGGTAATCGGGCCACGCTGATAGGGCGCATCCGCGACCACAAGTCGGGCGAGCCGGTGATTGGGGCTTCTATTTACTCCGAGGCCACCAAAATCGGCGCCAGCACCGACCAGTTTGGGGGCTACTCGCTGACGCTGCCCGTGGGCACGCACGAGTTGAAAATCCGCGGGGTGGGCATCAAGAACACGCGCCGCCAAGTGGTGCTGCGCAACGACGGCAAGCTCGACATCGACGTGGAGGAAGACGTGGTGACGCTGAAGGAAGTGGTGGTGGAAGCCGAGAAGGACAAGAACGTGGCCGGCATGCAGATGGGGCTGGAAAAGCTCGACATCAAGACCATGAAGCAGGTGCCCACGGTATTCGGCGAAACTGACATTCTGCGCGTGATTCTGACGCTGCCGGGCGTGAAGTCGGTGGGGGAGAGCAGCACCGGCCTGAACGTGCGCGGCGGAGCCACCGACCAGAACCTGATTCTGTTCAACGACGCGACCATTTACAACCCGTCGCACTTGTTCGGCTTTTTCTCGGCCTTCAACCCCGACGTGCTGCAGGGCGTGGAGCTCTACAAAAGCGCCATTCCGGCCAAATACGGCGGACGCCTGTCATCTGTACTCGACATCACCACGCGAGAGGGCAACAAGAAGAAGCTGGGCGGCTCGGGCGGCATCGGGCCCCTCACCAGCCGCTTGTCGCTCGAAGGCCCCATCGTGAAAGACAAAAGCTCGTTCATTCTGAGCGGGCGGGCCAGCTATTCCGACTGGCTGCTGAAGTCGCTGTCGGACAAGAATTTCTCGCAAAGCTCGGCGTCGTTCTACGACGTGACGGCGCACGTCAACCACGAGTTCAGCGAGAAAAATGCGCTGTACGCCACTTGGTACTACAGCTCCGACCGGTTTCGGCTGGGCAGCGACACTACCTACCACTACACCAACCAGGCGGCCAGCCTCAAGTGGCGGCACAACTTTACCAACCAGCTGTTCAGCGTGCTCACGGGCACCTATAGCAGCTACAACTACGATGTTTCGAGCAGCAAAAACCCGCTTACGGCGTCGACGCTGAAATACGCCATCGAGCAAACCGGGCTGCGGGCCGACTTCAGCTATTACCCCAACGCGCGGCACAGCATCGACTTCGGGGGCAGCACGCAGCTCTACAACATCTCCCCCGGCAGCTTCACGCCCGATGGCTACGCCTCGCTGGTGAAGCCAGTGGTGCTGGGCCGCGAGCGGGCGCTGGAAAGTGCGCTGTACGTGTCGGAAAAGTTCGATATCACGCCGCGCTTTTCGGTGTCGGCGGGCTTGCGCTACTCGTTTTTCCAGGCCCTGGGGCCGCGCGACGTGTATGAGTACGCCCCGGGCGACACTCGCACCGAGGCCACCATCACCGATACCGTGCACTACGCCAACAACAAGGTGCTGGCCAACTACCAGGGCCCGGAGTACCGCCTCTCGACGCGTTTTTCGCTCACCGACAACTCGTCGGTGAAGGCGAGCTACACCCGCACCCGGCAGTACATCCACCAGCTTACCAACACGGCCTCGGTGTCGCCCACCGACGTGTGGAAGCTCAGCGACGCCAATATCCGGCCGCAGGTGGGCGACCAGGTTTCGCTGGGCTACTACCGCAACTTCAAGAACAACACCATTGAAACATCGGTGGAGACGTACTACAAAACGCTCTACGACTTTGTGGACTACAAGAGCGGGGCCACGCTGGTGCTGAACCCGCACATCGAAACCGACATCATCAACGCCCGCGGCAAGGCCTACGGCGTGGAGGTATTCGTGAAAAAGCTCACCGGCAAGCTCAATGGCTGGGTGAGCTACACTTACTCGCGCTCGCTGGTGCAGGTGAACGGCGCCACCACCGCCGACATGATAAACGGCGGCAACTACTACCCCAGCAACTTCGACAAGCCCCACGACTTTACGATGGTGGGCAACTACCGCTTCAGCCACCGCTTCAGCACCTCGCTCAATTTCACCTACAGCACCGGCCGCCCCATCACGCTGCCGCTGTCGAAGTATTATTACAACAACTCGCTGCGGGTGTTCTACTCCGACCGCAATGCTTACCGCGTGCCCGACTACCTGCGCCTCGACCTGTCGGTGAACATTGAGGGCAGCCACAAGGTGAAAAAGCTGGCCCACAGCTCCTGGACGGTGGGCGTGTACAACCTCACGGGCCGCCGCAACCCGTACTCCATCTACTTCAAGTCGGTGAACGGGCAGATTAAGGGCTACCAGCTGTCCATCTTCGGCAATCCCATTCCGACGGTTACGTACAACTTTAAATTCTAATCCCATGCGCTTCCTTTCCACTTTCGGCGCACTGAGATTGTTTGTTGGGAGCTTGCTGCTGGGCTCTTGCACGGACCCGTACCAGCCCGACGTGGTCAAGTCGCCGCCGAGTTACCTGGTCGTCGACGGCTTTCTCAACAGCCGGGGCGTGACCACGATTAAGCTCTCGCGCACCTACGCCATCGCCT
>NZ_BAAGZM010000320.1:0-4769 GCF_054778495.1 Hymenobacter agri | reverse complement strand
GCCACGCGCAGCACGGTGGTGCAGTGCTCGCCCTTGCACCCCGGCCGCACCGCCGACGCCGCGGTCACGCTGGCGCGGCTGTTTGACGAGTTAGTGAGCTAGCTATCTGCTCGAAAAATAAATTACTTGAAACAGAGCGGATTCGACTAAATGGATGGAACAGCAGCCCTGAACTGATAATCTAGGTGTAGTCGTCGCTGCTTGCTTTCGGGCAATAAAAGGAAATATGAGTGTTCACGAAACTCATTCCTTTTGGGCATTTTATAAACGTTGATTCGTGAACGGGTTTTGTAAACTCGCCTGGTACTGCAGTTTCTTGCGAGACACTCGTTTTTGGCTAGTTACTAGTAGTTCAGCGAAAGGAGTGTATCGTTGTGCATGCGTGCCGACCCTTCGCGCCGTTGCTTACGGGCCAGCACCCGGCCATTTACCTAGCCCTTCCACCATGAGCACCGCGTTTCCCCAAGTTGATGGTTCCATTCTACTGCGCGCCGATGGCTGTGCCCCAGACTTCTTGCAGCGCTTGGACGAGCACCACCTGTTTTTGTCCCGCTACTTCGCCCCGGACAACGGGTTTTTGGACCACACGCTCGCGAGTGTACAGCACTTGGACGCGCGCTTGAAGGCGGGCAAGGAGGCCCGGCAGCCCTTCCCCCGGGCCTTTGTGGACGGGGCCATTGCCTACTGCGGCGAGGTGCTGCGCGCCCTAACGGGCGGCACTTGGTCTCTGCACGCCTGGCCCGCCGACCAGTGGGGCGGAGTCCGCTATTTTGCCAGCATCGACACGCCGAGCGGCCAGCGCATCGCCGTCGGGATGCTGGTCGAAGGCGACGTGGAACGCGACGGCGATTCGCGCCTCTACCTCAAGCTGCGGCTGGAGACCTCGCCCTCCTTTCTGTCGGTCACCAAGACGCATGAACACCCGGCAGGAGACCAGTTCTTCCCTCGCTTGTCGGACTTGCCTTGAGTGGGCTTTTGCGCTCCCACTTCCCCAGGCAAATAACTGTTCACGCAAACGGTGATTTAAATAAATTAATACAGATTTCATCGACGATACCAGACACTGGTATATAAAAAAAATCTCCCCGCCAATTGGCAGGGAGCTTTCTCAGAAAAAGGAACGCAACTATCGCATCACGCGCCCGGTAATGCCGCTACCGCGCCTCCACCACGCTGATGGCGTAGCCGCCGCCCGGCGCGCAGTATTGCGCCAGCTTGCTTTTACGCGTCACCGACATTTTGCGGATGGTGTAGGCCTGCGGGTTCTTCTCATAGTGCGCGTCCTTAGCATCGGCGTAGATGGTGGCTACGTACTTTTTGCCCGGGTCGAGGAAGGCGAAATTGATGTTGGAGGTGCGGCCGTTCTCGTCGCAAGTGCTGCCGATAAACCAGCTGCTCTTGCCCTTGGCTTTACGGGCGATGGTGATATAGTCGCCGGGCTCGGCTTCGAGCACGTGCGAGTCGTCCCAGTCCACGGCCACGTCCTTGATGAACTGGAAGGCGTCGAGGTGCTTGTTGTAGTTTTCGGGCAGGTCGGCGGCCATCTGCAGGGGCGAGTACATGGTGACGTACAGGGCCATCTGGCGCACCAGGGTGCTGTGCACGAACGAATTGTTCTGCGGGTTGATGGCGCTGATTTGGGTCTGGAAAATGCCCGGCGTGTAGTCCATCGGCCCGCCAATGAGGCGGGTGAAGGGCAGGATGGTGGTGTGGTCGGGGTTGCTGCCGCCGAAGGCTTCGTACTCGGTGCCGCGGGCGGCCTCGTTGCCAATCAGGTTGGGGTAGGTGCGGGCCAGGCCGGTGGGGCGCACGGCCTCGTGCCCGTTCACCATGATTTTGTGCGCGGCTGCTTTTTCCAGCACGTACTGGTAGTGGTTGTTCACCCACTGGTCGTAGTGGTGGTGGCCCAAGGGCACGATGTCGCCCACGTAGCCGGTTTTCACGGCGTTGTAGCCGTACTTGTTCATGAACACGAAGGCCGAATCGAGGTGCCGCTCGTAGTTGCGCACCGAGCCCGAGGTTTCGTGGTGCATGATGATTTTGACGTTTTTGCCGGCCGCGTACTGTTGCAATTCAGCCACGTTGAAATCGGGGTAGGGCGTCACGAAGTCGAACACGTAGTCCTTGTGCTTGCCGAACCAGTCTTCCCAGCCGGTGTTCCAGCCTTCCACCAGCACCGCGTCGAAGCCATGCTTGGCGGCGAAGTCGATGTACTCCTTCACGTGGGCGGTATTGGCGGCGTGCGTGCCGTTAGGCTTCACGGTTTTGTAGTCGATGGAATCGAGCTTGATGTTGTCCTGGTTGGTGTACGACCACGTGCTGCGGCCCGTAATCATCTCCCACCACACGCCTACGTACTTCACCGGCTTAATCCAGCTCACGTCCTTGAACTTGGTGGGCTCGTTCAGGTTCAGCACCAGCTTCGATTCCAGAATGTCGCCGGCCCGGTCGCTCACAATCACCGTGCGCCAGGGCGAGAGCGCCGGCGTCTGAATCAGACCTTTGTCACCCACCGCGTCGGGCGTGAGGTGCGATTCGAGCACGAAGTTCTTGTCGTCGAGCTCCAGGTGCATGCACGAGTAGTCAAGCAGCGCCGCCTCGTGGAGGTTGATGTACAGCCCGTCCTGGCTCTTGAGCATCAGTGGCGTTTGCACGCCGGTGGGGGAGAAGGTGGTTTGCGAGGCGTTGCCGGTCACGGCCGATTTCATCAGCCCGCGCACTTCCGAGAGCTTCGAGGTCACGGTGCTGTATTCCTGCGTGTCGTAGTCGCCGGGCAGCCAGAAAGCCTTGTGGTCGCCGGCCAGCGCAAACTGCGTGCGCTCCTCCTTGATGGTGAAGTAGTCGAGCTTGGGCTGGCGCGGAAACTCGTAGCGGAAGCCCAGCCCATCATCAAACACCCGAAACCGCACCCGAATACTGCGGCCGGAGGCGGCCTGCGCCAGCGTCACGGCCAGTTCGTTGTAGTGGTTGCGAATGGTTTTCACCTCGCCCCACACCGGCTGCCAGGTTTCATCGAAGCTGCGCTGCTTCGAATCAGCCACGGCAAAGCCGCTGGTAAGGGCCGGCGCGTTTTTCAGCTCCAGCCCCAGCTTGCTGGGTTTGATGACGGCGCGGCCCTTGTAGGTAAGCTGGTAGGTAGGCGCGCCATCGGCCTGTAGCGCGAACTGCAGCGCGAGCTGGCCGTTGGGCGATTTGATAGTTTGGGCCGCTGCCGCGTGGCAGGCGAGGCCAAGGGCCGCGAGCAGCAGGACCGAATGCCTGTGCTTTAGGAAAAAAAGAACCGGTGAAAAGAAGTTGAGAAGCATGCGAAAGCGGGGGAAATCGGCTGAAAAGTGCTTGCCCGTTCCCGAAAGGCGCGGCGCAGCATAAGGTGCAAAAGTAGGTCGCAGGTGGTGGCAACCGCTCCCACGCGGCGCGGGCTAGCGCCCCGGTAGCAACTTTGGAATTCGCTGGCCGGCCTCCGGTCATTTAACGCCGCGGCCGAAATCATTACGCAGCTCCCGCTGTTGCCACTTGCCCTGTTGGTTACCAAGCTCGTGCTCCTCCCCCTATGTCTACGCCTCTTTCTGACATCACTACCGAAGCCGACGTGCGGCTTCTCGTCGATTCCTTTTACGCCAAAGTAAACCAGGATGTCCTGCTCGACCCCATCTTTAACGGCTTCGCCCAAGTCGACTGGCCCAGGCACCTGCCCAACATGTACGATTTCTGGAGCGGGCTGCTGCTGGGCACCAGCCGCTACCTGGGCCGTCCGTTTCCCAAGCACATTCCGCTGCCCATCAATGGCACGCACTTTCAGCGCTGGGTAGCCCTGTTTTTGGCAACGGTGGATGAACTGTTTGCCGGGCCCACCGCCGAGCAGGCCAAGTTGCGCGGCCAGTCCATCGCCCAGTTGTTCGAAGTGCGCCTGCGCGAGATGGGCTCGCTGTCGGTGCTGTAGCCGGAGGAATACGCAGGGCGAAAAGCCCGCCGTGCTGCGTGAGGTCGAAGCATTGGTTATTTTGTAATCAATGGATTGCATTGCGTGGTATCAGCCGGAATTCTGAATCAACTAAGGTGTGCACGGCCGGCAGCGGGAAAAACGTAAAACGGTAGCGAACTGCTTGCATGGCCGCTATTCAACCTGAACATCCGGCTCGGCCAGCATTGCGGGTGCTGCGTCGCCTTCCTCCGAAGCCTCCCGGACAAAGCGGGCTTTGAAACGGGCATACAGCGCGTTCATGCCCAGCAGCAGCAGGCCCATGAAGATGAAGACGAAGGCCCGCGTGATGGTGCCGCTGCGGCTCAGGTCGAAGAACACCAGCCGGAGCAGCGAGCCCAGCATGCCGGCCAGGGCGAGGTAGCGCAGGTCCTGCCGCCGCAGCAGCAGGCTGGTGCTGAACACGGCCACCACTTCCACCATCAGCAGCACGGTGAGCAGCGAGCGGTCGAAGGATTGCACCAGCAGCAGCGTGAGGGCCAGGAAAGCCGGGTAGAGCAGCCAGGCTTCGAGCACGCGGCGGGGCGGGCGCCCCAGCCAGTTCCAGGCCGGCGAGAGGCCGGTATGAGCAAGCTGGTTGGCTCGCAGCGCCACTGCTACGTACCCGAAGAGCAGCGCTACGGCCGTAGCAGTGGCCCACCAATCGGGGCGCAGGAGCTGCTCCGGGCTGAGGTAGCGCAGGCAGACCAGACTGGCCGTGCCGGCGGCCAGCCAGTAGTAGAGGTGGCCGTACGCGGCCAGCCGCCGGAAGCGCAGCGGAATTTTCGCCGCCGCGAGCGTCAGGGCCACC
>NZ_BAAGZM010000319.1:0-4773 GCF_054778495.1 Hymenobacter agri | reverse complement strand
CGGCCACGGGGGCTATGGCAATGGCCCTGGCAACGGGGGCCGCGGCCAGGGCGGCGGCCGCCACGGCCGCGACTAGGACGAGACACCCCAACTTGACGCTGCCAAGCCAAGTATAAGGCTTGTGCCCGGCCGGACACTCGTTCGGCCGGGCTTTTTATTTCCCGCTAAACGCCTGCTTATGCGCCTGCTTCCCACCCTTTGCTGCGCGGCCCTGCTGGGTAGCGCTGCCCTCGTGGCCGCCCCCGCCGCCCACGCCCAGATTAACGTCAACATCAACCCGCCCAGCTGGGGGCCAGCGGTGCCGCAGGGCTCGCAGTACTACTACATTCCCGAAACCGACGGCTTCTACGACGTGCCGGCCCGCCAGTACGTGGTGCGCCGCAATGGCAACTGGATTCGCACTGAAAAACTGACAGGCTACGACCCGCGCAGCTTCCACCCTGTAGTGGTCGACTACGTGGGCGGCCAGCCCTGGTCGCGCTACGATGAGTACCGCGCCCGCTACCCACGCGGCGGCAACCCCAGCAACGGCGCCATGCCGCCCGGCCAGGCCAAAAAGCAGGGCTACCGCGCCAACCCCAGCAACGGCGGCCTACCTCCCGGACAAGCCAAGAAAATGGGCCGGGGCCGGTACTAGCCTCGTCTATTTCCATCGAAAGCCCTGCCCCATCCGGCGGGGCTTTTGCGTGGCCGGCGGTTTGGCACCTTCCTTGCCAATAGCTGCGTATTCCGCTTACCTTTTTGCTTACCTCCCGCTCATGAAACTCCTCCCCCGCCTTTTCGCCACCGCCCTGCTGAGCGCCGCCGCGCTGGCCGTGGCCCCGGCCGCCCAGGCTCAGGTTAATGTCAACGTCAACGTAGGCCGTCCGGCCTGGGGGCCGCCCGTGCCGCAGGGCACGCAGTTCTATTACATCCCCGAAATCGATGGGTATTACGACCTCTACGCCCAGCAGTACATCGTGTACCGGGGCGGCCAATGGATTCCGGTAGCCGTGGTAGACGGCTACGACCCCTACCAGTTCCACCCGGTGGTAATTGCCTACCGCGGCCGCGAGCCCTGGGCGTACGTGGGCGCGCACCGCGACCGCTACCCGCGCCGCGTGGTGGTGGTGCAGCCCCGCCCCGTCATCGTGCGCCAGCGCGGCCTACCGCCCGGCCAGGCTAAAAAGCTTTACCGCGAAGGATACCGCGAGGGCCGCTACGACGACGACAACGACCAGGGCCACGGCCGGGGCAAAGGCCACGGGCACGGCCACGGTCGCGACTGAGCATAACCGCACAAAAAAACCGACCTCTTCCGGGGCCGGTTTTTTTGTGCAAGCGAAGTGCGTCGTTTAAAATGCTGCGTTCTTGGGGTAGCGCGGGAAGGGAATCACGTCGCGGATGTTGCTCATGCCGGTCACGAACAGCACGAGGCGCTCGAAGCCCAGGCCGAAGCCGGCGTGCGGCGCCGAGCCGAAGCGGCGGGTGTCGAGGTACCAGTCGAGGTCTTCGGCGGGCACGTGCATCTCGGCCATGCGGGTGGTGAGCTTGGTGTAGTCCTCCTCCCGCTGCGAGCCGCCGATGATTTCGCCGATGCCGGGAAACAGCACGTCCATGGCGCGCACGGTGCGGCCGTCGTCGTCCAGCTTCATGTAGAAGGCCTTGATGTCCTTCGGGTAGTTGGTGAGGATGACGGGCTTCTTGAAGTGCTTCTCTACCAGGTACCGCTCGTGCTCACTCTGCAGGTCGGTGCCCCAGTCCACGGGGAATTCGAACTTCTGCTTGGCCGATTTCAGGATTTCGATGGCCTCGGTGTAGGTGAGGCGCTGGAAGGCGTTGTCGACCACGAAGTTGAGGCGACCTAGCAGTTCCTTGTCGTACTGGTCGTTGAGGAACTGCAGGTCATCGGCGCAGTTGGCCAGCGCGTATTTCACCAGGCTCTGGAGGAAGTCCTCGGCCAGGTCCATGTTTTCCTCGAGCTCGTTGAAGGCCACTTCGGGCTCAATCATCCAGAACTCGGCCAGGTGGCGGGCGGTGTTGGAGTTTTCGGCCCGGAAGGTGGGGCCGAAGGTGTAGATGCTGCCCAGCGCCATGGCCGCCAGCTCACCCTCGAGCTGACCCGACACGGTGAGGTTGGTTTGCTTGCCGAAGAAATCCTGGCTGAAATCTACCGAGCCGTCTTCGGTGCGGGGCGGGTGCTCGGGGGGCAGCGTCGTCACGCGGAACATCTGGCCCGCCCCCTCGGCGTCGGAGCCGGTGATGATGGGCGTGTGCACGTAGTAGAAGCCGTGGTCGTTGAAATACTGGTGCACGGCGAAAGCCAGCGCGTGGCGCACGCGCAGCACCGCGCCAAACGTGTTGGTACGCGGGCGCAGGTGGGCGATGTCGCGCAGGTGCTCGAGCGACGTAGCTTTCTTTTGCAGCGGGTAGGCTTCGGCATCGGCGGCGCCCAGCACGGTTACTTCGGTGGCCTGAATTTCGACGGCCTGGCCCTTGCCCTGCGAGGCCACCAGCGTGCCCCGAATGGCCACGGCGGCACCGTTGCTCACTTCTTTGAGGCTTTCCTCGGAGAAATTCTCGGCGGCGGCCACGGCCTGAATGGTGTGCAGGGTGGAGCCGTCGTTCACGATGATGAACTGCACGTACTTGTTGCCGCGGCGGGAGCGAACCCAGCCTTTAACCAGGACTTCGCGGTCGAGGTCCTGGCTGGCCAGAAGCTCTTTGACGGTGGACCGTTTGAGGGACATAACTTGCGGGAAGCGAATTGTAAGGGGGCAAAGGTAGGACAGAACGGGTACCGTAAACTTTCGCGGTACTCCGCCTGCGTCAACTTTTCATGCCAAGTTTTAGTAGAATTGACCTCCGCCCCCTCCTTTCCGTACTTTCGTTATTATGCAACGCCTCGACCTTAAACAGCTCCTCTCGCAAAAGCTTAGCCCGCAGCAGATTCAATTCATCAAGCTGCTGCAAATCCCCACGGCGGAGCTGGAAACGCGCATTAAGGAGGAAATGGAGGTGAACCCCGCGCTGGAGGAAGACGAGCCCGACGACGCCGAGGAAATGGAGCGCGACGACAGCGACGACTCGGACGACGACGACCCGGACGCCAGCCTCGACAACGACGAGAACACGCTGGACGAGGATTTTGAGGACCGCAGCAGCGCCGACAACGACGTGGCCGACGAGATGCCCGAGCCCGACCTCGCCGCCAAGGAAGACCTGGCCTCGACCGAAGAAGCGCCCGACAACACCGACCTCGACCTGAGCGACTATCTGAACGACGACGAGATTGCCGGCTACAAGATGCAGGGCGATGGCCCCGGCGAGGAAGAGGAACGCGACACGCCCCTGGCCGACACCAGCGGCTCGCTCATCGACTCGCTGATGGACCAGCTGCACTTCGCCGACCTCGACGAGCGCCAGGAAGCCATTGGCCAGCAGCTTATCGGTTCGATTGACGGCGACGGCTACATCCGGCGCGACCTCTCGGCCATTGCCAACGACCTGGCCTTTAGCCAGAACCTGGAAGTGACAGTGGCCGAGATTGAGGCCGTGCTGCGCGTGGTGCAGCAGTTCGACCCGCCCGGCATTGCCGCGCGCGACCTGCCCGAGTGCCTGCTGCTGCAGCTGGAGCGCCGCCCGCAGGACGAGAATACGGTGAACGCCGAACGGATTCTGACCGATACGTTCGACGAGTTTACCAAGAAGCACTACCCGCGCATTCAGCAAAAGCTGGATTTGGAAGACGATGAGTTGAAGGAAGCCATTGGCGTGATTCTGAAGCTGAACCCCAAGCCCGGCGGCACCGGCCCCAGCGGCCTGGGCAAAACGCAGTACCTGATGCCGGACTTCATTCTGACGAATGATAACGGCGTGCTGAACCTGACGCTGAACGCCCGCAACGCCCCCGAACTGCGCGTGAGCCCGGCCTACACCGAGATGTTCCGGACCTACGACAAGGCGGCCAAGAAGGACGCCAAGATGAAGGAGGCCGTGACCTTTGTGAAGCAGAAGCTCGACTCGGCCAAGTGGTTTATCGACGCCATCCGGCAGCGGCAGAATACGCTGCTGCGTACCATGAACGCCATTGTGGAGCTGCAGCGCGAGTTTTTTCAGGAAGGCGACGAGAGCAAGCTCAAGCCCATGATTCTGAAAGACATTGCCCAGCGCATCGGCATGGACATCTCGACGGTGAGCCGGGTGGCCAACTCCAAATCCATCCAGACGGAGTTCGGCATTTATCCGCTCAAGTACTTCTTCTCCGAGGGCATTGCCACCGACTCGGGCGAGGACGCCAGCAGCCGCGAGGTAAAGAGTATTCTGAAGGACCTCATCGGCAAGGAAAGCAAGGAGCGGCCCCTGAGCGACGACAAGCTGGAGAAGATGCTGAATGCCCGCGGCTACAACATTGCCCGCCGCACGGTGGCCAAGTACCGCGAGCAGCTCAACATTCCAGTGGCGCGGCTGCGCAAGGAGTTGTAAGAATACGATGCCAAACGCCTGTCATCCTGAGTATTCCCCGCCACCCGCTTTGATTTCCCCCGACCACCTTCCTTCCGACGCCGCGGCCCTGCGCGAACTGTATCTGGCCGAGCGCGCCCGTCGCGAGCAGGCCGAAGAGCTGGCGGCACAGCTACAGTCGCGCGTGCAAACGCCCGAGCTCAGCCCCAATCCCATTCTGCGGCTCGATGCTAGCGGCACGCTGCGCTACGCCAACCCGGCGGCTACGCCCCTGGTGGCCGAGTTGGAGGTGGCCGGCCCGTCGCGGCTGCGCTCGCAGCTGCTGCAGGC
>NZ_BAAGZM010000318.1:0-4779 GCF_054778495.1 Hymenobacter agri | reverse complement strand
CCGCGCCGACGGCTGGCGCTACGATGCCCTGCCGCCCGACCGCGAGGCCTACCGCCTGGGCCTGGGCGGCATACAGGAAATCGCGCAGGTGCAGTTTCAGGCAGATTTTATGACGCTAACGGCGGAGCAGCAGGATGCGGTGCTGCGGGCGCTGGCCAGCGGCACCCCGCCCGGCAAGACCTGGGAAACGCTGGACGCCGGCCGCTTCTTCGAGGAAATGCTGGCCGAGCTCACCGAAACCTACTACGCCCACCCGCTGGCCCAGGAGGAAATCGGCTACGTGGGCATGGCCGACCTGCCGGCCTGGTCGAAAATCGGCCTCAACGAAAAAGAAGACCGGGAGGTGGCAATGGGTGAATGAGCGAATGGGTGAATGAGTGAATGACTGTGCTGTCTTTACGCTCATTTATCCGTCTGCCCCATTCACTCATTCACCCATTCACTCATTCATCCATCGTAAACATGCCCGACGAAGAAGTTCTCGAAGAAGGCGTCCTCAACCCCGTCAAGCCCGAAGTGCAGGACCCGCTGCTAAAGGCCCTGCTGGCCGACGAGCCCGCCACTGCGCCTGCTGCCGCCGATATTCCCAAAGAAAAACCGCAGGCCATCGCACCCGAAGCCGATGAAGTGGACTGCGTGGTAATTGGGCTGGGGGCGGGCGGCGCGCCGCTGCTGGCCCGCCTGGCCCAAGCCGGGCTGAAGGTGGTGGCCCTGGAAGCCGGCCCCTGGCACAACCCGGAGAAAGACTTTGCCACCGACGAAAAGGCCCAGGACTTCCTGTTCTGGAACGACGAGCGGCTGGCGGCCGGCGGCGACCCGCTGGCCATGGGCAAGAACAACTCGGGCACCGGCGTGGGCGGCAGCACCCTGCACTATACCGCCTACACCCCCCGCCCCCTACCCGACGACCTGACCGTGCGCCGCGACTTCGGCCAGGGCGAGGACTGGCCGATAAGCTACGAGGAGCTGGAGCCGTACTACAACGAAGTTGAGCGGTTTATCGGGGTTTCGGGGCCCACGCCCTACCCCTGGGGGCCCGCCCGCAGCCAAGGCTACCCGCTGGCTCCGCTGCCGCTGAACAGCGCCGCTCAGCTGATGGTGCGCGGCGCGGAGAAGTTCGGCATCAAGACCTCGCCGGCGGCCAACGCCGCGCTGTCGGCACGCTACTATCAGGAGGGCGTGGGCTGGCGCGAGGCCTGCACCAACCGCGGCTTCTGCCAGGCCGGCTGCTCCAACGGGGCCAAGTCGAGCATGGACGTGACGTTTATTCCGCTGGCCGTGAAGCACGGGGCCGAGATTCGGCCCAACAGCTTCGTGACGGAAATTGAGCGCGACGCCCGCGGCTATATCACCGGCGTGGTGTACACCCAGAACGGCGAGCAGAAGCGCCAGCGCTGCCGCCACCTGTTCCTCTGCGGTGGCTCGGTCGAAACCCCGCGCCTGCTCATGCTGAACGAGCTAGCCCTCACCAGCGGGCAGGTGGGCCGCAACCTGATGGCCCACCCCGGCCTGCAGGTGTGGGGCACGTTTGCCGACGAGGTGCGGCCCACCAAGGGCATCCCCGGCGGGCTGATTTCGCAGGACACGCACCGGCCCAAGGATGCCGACTTTGCCGGCGGCTACCTGCTGCAAAGCATTGGCGTGATGCCCGTGACGTTTGCCGGGCAGGTGGCCCGGGGCCGCAAAATGTGGGGCCAGCCCCTGCGCGACTACATGCGCAACTTCAACCACATTGCCGGCATCAACATTCTGGGCGACTGCCTGCCGCACGCCGACAACTTTATGGAGCTGGCCGAGGAAAAAGACGCCCGCGGCCTGCCCAAGCCGCGCCTGCACTTCACGGCCCAGGAAAACGAGCAGCGCATGAATGCCCACGCCGAGAAAATCATGCGCGGCATCTGGGAAGCGGCCGGCGCGACTGATATCTGGGCGTTTCAGCGCTACGCGCACGTCATCGGCACGGCCCGCATGGGCAAGAGCGGCGACGACGCGGTGGTGGACCGCAATGGCCGCGCCTTCGACGTGCCCAACCTTTATATCTCCGACAATTCGACCTTCCCCAGCGCGCTGAGCGTGAACCCGGCCCTGACCATTATGGCGCTGAGCCTGCGCACGGCCGATAAGTTTCTGGAGCAGCAGCGGCGGGACTCCTGAACGATGTAGGGGCGGGGCTTGCCCCCGCCCGGTCGTTGAACGGCTGCTATACGAACCGTTCAACGACGGGCGGGGGCAAGCCCCGCCCCTACCTCCGATTACGCGCCGACCCAAGTCCCCAAGACCCTAAGCCCCCAAGTCCCCACCACATGAAATCATTCCTCACGGAAATCCGCGACCATTTTGGCGACGGCAACTACGAAGGCGACGAATACGGCGGCGCGCGCGGGCACAACGGCAGCGGCCTGCCCACGGGCCTACCCAACAACTTCATGTTTGCCACCGGCATCGAGTGCAGCTACCCCACCATCGACCACGGCAAAACCCGCCGCGACCTGCTGGCCGAGTGCGACCACTACAACCGCTACAAGGAAGACCTGGCGCTGGTGAAGGAAATGGGCCTGAAAGTGCTGCGCTACGGCCTGCCCTACTACAAAATCCAGCTCAGCCCCGATAAATACGACTGGGAGTTTGCCGACGCGGCGATGGCCGAAATCCAGCGCCTCGAAATCACGCCCATTCTGGATTTGATGCACTTCGGCGTACCCGATTTCATCGGCAACTTCCAGAACCCCGAGCTGCCGGTGCATTTCGCGGCCTATTGCGAGGCGGTGGTGCAACGCTACCCCTGGGTGCGCTACTACACGCCGGTGAACGAGATTTACGTGACGGCCAAGATGAGCGCCAAGGACGGCATCTGGAACGAGCAGCTGAAGTCGGACAAGGCGTTTGTGACGGCCATGAAGCACCTGGTGGCGGCCAGCATCATGGGCACGCAGAAGATTGCCAAGCACCGGCCCGACTGCATTATCGTGCAGAGCGAGTCGGCTGAATTCACCCACGAGCTGCGCGCCGAGCACACCATTGAAGTGCAGATGGAGAACAAGCTGCGCTTCGTGTCGCTCGACTTGCTGTATGGCCACCACCCCGAGGGCGACGTAGTGAATTACCTGTACGACAACGGCATGACGCGCCGCGAGTACGACTGGTTTATGGCCGGCGAGCCGCCGGGCTACCAGATTATGGGCAACGACTACTACGGCCGCAACGAGAAAATCATGCTGCCCAACGGCGAAATCTGCGTGAGCATGGACGTGCTGGGCTGGTACAACATCACCCGCGACTACTACCTGCGCTACAAGAAGCCGGTGATGCACACCGAAACCAACGTGCTCGACGCCAAGGAAGCCCCCACCTGGCTCTGGAAGCAGTGGGTGAATATCCTGCGCATGCGGAAAGAAGGCGTGCCCGTGCTGGGTTTCACCTGGTACTCGCTCATCGACCAGATTGACTGGGATAAGGGCCTGGAGCGCAAAGTGGGCACCGTGAACGCCTGCGGCCTCTTCGACCTCGACCGCAAGCCGCGCCCGGTGGCTGAGGCATACAAGATGTTGCTGCGGGAGTATGGCCAGATTACCATCGTGCCCCACGGCGAGCTATTCGAGGTAACGAAGTCGCCGGCCACGCTGAAGGTGGAGGTATAGTCAAACTAAACTGCCTGTCATCCTGAGCGCAGCGAAGGACCTTATCACGTTCAAACGACTTGTTCTAACGTGACAAGGTCCTTCACTGCGCTCAGAATGACAGGCAGTTAAGTTACTCCCCATCAATGAGCAGACTCTCAGCATCGCGTAGCAGGTGCGCGATTTGCTGCGAAGGCCACTCGTGCATGGGGGACCGATTCGATTGCATGTCGGCCTCGGTGCAGGGGCCCTTGTGTCCTATCGGGCACATGGTGGTTGCGTCGGTGCAGTCTTCGGAAATGGTGGTTGGCCCGTACTTCTGCGTGCGGGTTCGGCCGCGGTGGTGGATGACCAGCTCGCCGTCTTCCTCAGCCACGGCGGCGAAGCCCATATTGACACCGAACAGCCGGGCATTGGTGAAGTTGGCGCCTTGCAGGCAGGCGCCAACGAAGGAAGAAAGCTGGTCGCCGGCCTTGCTGACCGTAGTGCCGCTGAAGTTGGCATTGACCAGGCAGGCCCCGACGAAATTGCACCCCTGCAGCGCCAGCCCCCCAATGCCGGAGAAGTCGGCGGCCAGCAGGTAGGCCCCCGTCAGGTCGGTGTTGAGCATGGTGGCCCCGGACAACTTCGTTTCGAGGCCCGTCAGCGCGGCATACGCCAGCTGCGCGTTCGAGAGGTCAGCCATCGTCAGGTCGGTGTTCACCAAGGACGCCCAGTTCAGGTACGCGCCCGCCAGCACGGCCCCGCCCAGCTTGGCGTTGTTGAGGGTGGCCCCGTTCAGGTTGGTGCGCTGCAGCCCGGCCTGTTGCAGGCTGGCTTGGGTGAGCACGGCATTGGGCAGTTCCACATCGGTCAGGATAACAAAATCGGCCACGAGGTTCCTCAAATCCCAGGCCGGGGCTTCGGCGGCGCCGGGGTTGGCGGGCTCGGCGGGTAGCATCACCGGCATGTTGGTGAACGTGGCCTTCGTGAGGTTGAGGTAGCGCCAATCCAGGCCCAGCAGCGCGAAGTTGAGCGTGGCGTTGGTGAAATTGGTGCGTGTATCCCGGGTGCGGCCCATGCGCGGGCGGCGGTTGCCGGCCACGGTGGCGCTGCTCAGGTCGACGCCGGTAAAGTCGCAGCCGCCCAGCTCGGTGTCGTCGAACACGGCCTGGTGCAGCGT
>NZ_BAAGZM010000317.1:0-4788 GCF_054778495.1 Hymenobacter agri | reverse complement strand
CCAGCGGCCCCACCACGCCCACGCTGCCCAGCAGCGCATAGCCCAGCCCGGCCAGCGGCAGGCCGGCCACCAGCAGGGCATAGAGCAGCAGGAGCAGTTTGGTGGTTTTCATTGGGTTGACGTCGGTGCGCGAATTAAAGCAGAACGTCATGCTGAGCTTGTCGAAGCATCTCTACCGCTTCGTTGAACGCACGCAGACGAAGCGGTAGAGATGCTTCGACAAGCTCAGCATGACAGTTCAAGTATCAAGGTTTCCTCCCCTACTTCTCAATCACTTGGCTGCGGAAATCCTTGAACAGCCGGGCCATGTACTCCGGGTCGGGCTCGGGCAGGGCCAGGCCCTGGATGCTTTCGCGCCGGGGCGCGTAGCGGCGCGAGGGCAGCTGCTCGAACTGCTGGCGCTGGGCGGCGGGCAGGGCGGCCAGGTTCAATACCGTGTGGTCGCCCCACACGTTGGGGTCCATTTTTTTCAGCTGAGCTTCGGGTGAAATCAGGAAGTTAACCACCAGCATGGCGGCTTCGGGGTGCTGGCTGCCCTGCATCACGCCCAGGTAGTGCGAGTTCTGGATGGTGCCGGGCGCGGGCACGTAGGCCCGGGCCGTGCGCGGGAAAACGCCCTGGTTGATTTTGTTATCGACCTCAGCGTCGTTGTTCGAGAAGGTGAAAGCCACCTCGCCGTTGGCAAACAGCTGATGCAGCGGCGCGAGCTGCTCCGGAAACGTCTGCCCCTGCTTCCAGAAGTAGGGCCGACTGGCGTTAATCTGCTTCCACAGCTCGCCCGACCACTTGTTGTACACAGCTTCGTTGAACTTGCCCTGGAACTGCTTCGAGTCGCCCGACAGCGCCATCATCCACGATTTCAGCAGCGTCATGCCCGTGAATTCGTTGGGAATGGTGAACTGGCCGGGGTGGGCTTTCACGAACGCCGGCAGCTCGGCAAACGAGCGGGGCGGCCGCGCCACCTTGCTCGAATCATAGATGAACGTGAACTGCACGTTGCCCCAGGGGCACTCCATTCCCGCCACCGGCTGCTGAAAATCGGTGTTGATGAAAGGGTTTTGCAGGTCGAGGTAGCGGGCGTTGGGCAGCTTCTCGACGTAAGGCCCAAGCAGCGCATCGACCTGCCGGAGCTGATAAAACGTCTCACCGTTTATCCAGGCCAAGTCGATTTCGCTGGGCTGTCCGGCTTCTTTTTCGGCGGCGAGCGTCTGGGCCAGGCCGGCGCCCTGCCCGGCCGAAATCTCCAGGTCGATGTTGTAGCGCCGCTTCACCTCGGGCTTCACGTAGGTGCTCATGTACTTGTTGATGAGCGGGTCGCCCATCCACATCTGCATGCTCACGGGCTGGCCCTTGCCTTTGGCTTCGATTTGCGGCCAGGTCTGGGCCAGAGTTTGCTGCGGGGTGCGGACGGGGTTGGAGTTGCAGCCGGCCAGCAGGGCGAGAGTGGCGACGCCGGCGAGGGAAAGTGTTTTTTTCATAGGGTAATTGAGGCCAAAGAACGTGTAGAGACGCAATATTTTGCGTCTCATCGTTGAACGGAATCGCCTGATGATTAAAGCACAAGCCGTTCAACGACGAGACGCAAAATATTGCGTCTCTACAGCGCGTAGCGCAGGCCGAACTGGAACTGGCGCGGGGCGCTGGCATTGCGCCGGATGATGCCCGAGCCGGCCGGGCCGGTTTGAATCTGGTTACTCTGGGTGGCGTTGTTGGCGTAGCCGCTCAGGTTCTGGGTGTTGAGCACGTTGAACACGTCGGCCGTCAGCTCCAGGCGGCTAGTGGCCTGGCCGAAGCGCAGGGTGTATTGCGCGCCCACGTCGAAGGTTTTCGACCAGGGCAGGCGGTCGGAGTTGCGGGCTTCGCCGGGGTAGCGGTCGGCATTGCCGAGGTAGGCCGTGCTGAAGGAGCTGCCATCGCCGTTCAGGTCGTTGGTGTACGCCGCGGGGTTCGAGCCGGGGATGAGGTAGCCGCCCGTGACGCGGTTGATGGGCTGGCCGCTTTGCAGCAGCGCCGCCAGCGTAAAACGCAGCGCTTTAATGGGATAGTAGCTGCCGATGGCATTGATAACGTGCGTGCGGTCGTTGATGGAATTGGCGAACTCAGGGCCGTAGTTGTTGGCATCAGCAGCGCGGAAGTTCACGTCTTCGGTGTCGTTTTTCAGGTTTGAGAGTGTGTACGACACGCGGTAGCCCACTTTTTCCTCGCCGGCATCGTGCTGCACGTTGAAGCTGGCGGCCATGTAGCGCGAGCGACCGGCCGACTCGGTTTCGACCACGTTGCGGGCCACGCCCGTCACACGCTGTCCACCGATAACGGCACTGCCATCGGGCAGAATCGGCACGGGGCGCGTGGCATCGGCCTGGGCCGGGGTGCGCACGGTCACGTTGTTAGGGTTCGTCACGGGGTATTCCGACACGGCGTTCACGTTGCGCAGGCGGAACAGGTCGTAGGAGCGGTTATACATCAGGTCGACGTAGAACAGGGTTTTCTGCCCCAGCTGGTACTGGTAGCCCAACGTGGCCTGGTGCGAGTACGGGTTCTGGTAGCCGTCGGGGTTCAAAATGCGGCGCTCGTAGCTGGGCACGCCGGCGCGCTGATTCTGCAGGGTGCTGCCCGAAGGCCCTTGCAGATAGGTGACGTTGGCGGCGCTGCCGCTTAGGTTGCCGTCGAAGATGATGCGGTCGACGTTGGTGTTGGCGGGCAGGGCACCCACACGCACCAGCTCGCGCAGCTGGGTTTTGTAGTCGGCATCGGTGGTGTTCTGCTGCAGGGCGTCGCTGTACACGGTATACAGAATCTTGTCGTAGAACAGGCCGTAGCCGCCGCGCAGGCTGCTGCGCTCGCTCAGGCGCAGGTTGAAGTTGGCACGGGGCGCGAGGTTGTTGCGGTCGCCGTGCTCGGCCCCGCCCTTCGACAGGTTGTCGTAGTCGTAGCGCAGGCCCAGGGTCACGTTCAGGCGGTCGGTCACGGCCACCTGGTCTTCGAGGTAGATGTTATATAGGTTCTGCGTAGTGCCGAAGGCCGCCGGGCGCAGCTCCACGCTGTAGTTCAATACCTGCACGTTGGCCGGAATATCATTGATGCTCAGACCCGGACCCAGGTTGCGGCCGGCCAGCGCGGTCAGCTGCGGCTGCGTCAGCTGCACGGTATAGCTGCCGTTGGGGTTGCCGCCGCCGTACAGCAGGTGCTCGGTGCTGATGATGCCGAAGCCGCCCTTGAAGGTATTGCGACCCTTCAGCAGCGTGAATTTCTGCTGCCCCTGCCAGGTGCTCTGATGCGAATCGAAGAGGTAGCCGGGGTGGCCCAGGTAGGCAATGGCTGCACCGTTGGGGTCGAGCACGGTCACATCAGGGCTGTTGGGGTTCTGGGCGCGGGCGTAGTTCCAGCGGAAACGGGCGTACTGCACGTCGGTTTCCGAAGTGAAATTCTGGCCCACGTAGACGTTCTGGCTGGCGATTTCCAGCGAGTTGCGGTCCTGCTTGTTGCCGCTCGATGGGAAAGCAATTCCGCCATCGAGCCCGCCGCCCTGGCGCTCAATGTTCACGATGCCCACGTTGGCCCGCAGCGACGAGCGGAACCGCTCCGTCCAGCGCTGGTCGAGCTTGCCCGAGAGGTAGGTGAAGCGGTTCTGGCCCCGCACCGTGGCGTTGATGCCCAGCTCGGGCGAAGTCAGCACGTTGTCTTTGAAGTCGAACGTCTGCTCGGCATTCAGGTAGAAGAAGGTCTTGTCCTTCACTAGCGCGCCGCCCACGCCGAAGCCGAACTGCTGGCGCTGAAAGCCGCTCTTCACTTGGTTGCCCGAAAGGTCGCGCTGGGCAAAGTCCGTTTTGCCATCGATGCTCGGGCCGGGGCGCGTCAGGTAAAAGGCTTCGGCCGTGAGGTCGTTGGAGCCCGACTTGGTGGTCACGTTCACGATGCCGTTGGCCGAGTTGCCGAACTCCGTCGAGAAGTTGTTGGTGAGCACATTCACATTCTGGGCAAAGCCCACCGGAATGGCGAAACGCTGCCCGCCCAGAAAGTTCTCGTTGTTGTCGAGCCCGTCAATCAGGTAGTTGGTGTAGAGGCCGTTGGCCCCATTAATGCTGACGTTGGGCGCTTCGGAGAAGAAGCCGGTGGCCAGCGTCACGTTGGGCAGGCGGTAGAGGGCGCGGGTGATGTCGCGGGCCTCAATGGGAATCTCGCGCAGCTCGCGGGCCGACAGCTCCGACGCCACTTCGGCGTTCTGGGTATTGAGCGTGGTGCCGTTTTTGGGCGCGCGCACCACCACACCGGCCAGCGTCTGGCTGCTCACGGCGGGCAGCACCAGCGTCACGCTTGGGCTGGAGTTGGCGCGCAGCACCAAGCCCGCCTCGCGCACGGCCTGGTATTGCTCGCTCACAGTGGTGCTCACGGCGTAGCTGCCGGCCGTGCTCAGGCCCCGGAAACGGGCTTTGCCCTGGGCATCGGTGGGCAGCTCGGCGCTGTAGCCGATGGCAGCGTTGTCGAGGTGCACGGCCTGGCCTACTACTGGCCGGCGGGCGTTATCCTGCAACGACACTACTAAATCGACCTGAGCAAAGGCCGAAATCGACGACAGAAAAAACAATAGAAAAAGGGGAAGCAGTGAAGAGAAATTCTTCATAAAAACACGAAAAAAGATGCTGAAAAATACGCGTGCGCCCATTCGGCAGGGCCAGCAGGCAGGTACCCGCTGGCCTCGTCGCCGTACCGGCACATTCCGGAAATTTTCAGCAAGCCGGCGGGCCGCGGTGGAGCCGGGTGGGCCGCCCGCGTTGCCGCAGCAAGGGG
>NZ_BAAGZM010000316.1:0-4821 GCF_054778495.1 Hymenobacter agri | reverse complement strand
TGCGCAGCACGGCCCGGCCCCGGGCGTCGCTGATTTCGAGCAGGGCGTCGCCTACCACATTGGCAGGCAGCGCCACGCGTAGCTCGCTGGCGGTGGGGTTGGGGTACAGGCTCGCGGTCAGCGTTTGCGTGAGTCGCGTTGCCGTGGCTGTGGCTGGCGCGTACAGCCAGGAGTAGCCGGCCGGAAACTCGCGCTTCCAGAACCATTCGGCGTGCTGGCCGTCGGCGCGGGTGTTAAAGCTGAGGTTGGCGGCCGGCACGCCGCCGCGCAGCAGCGAGTCGCGCAGGGCCTGCATCTGGGGCACCATGGTGGTGCTTTCGGTGGTGCCGCTCACGAAATAGAAGCGGGTATTGGGGTTGGCCGGGTGCGTGTGGGCGTAGGCCGCCAGCTGCGAGTAAGCGAACCAGTAGGCTGGTGAAAACGAAGCCACTTTGCCGAATACCGCCGGGTGGCGCAGGGCCGCGTAGGTGGCAATGAGCGCGCCCATGCTGGAGCCGCCGATGCCGGTATTGGCACGGTCGGGCAGGGTGCGGTAGTTGCTGTCGATGTAAGGCTTAAGGGTTTGCGTCAGGAAATCGAGGTACAGGTCGCCTTGGCCGCCGCCGTACTGCGGGTTATTCCAGGGCGAGTATTCGTCGAGGCGGTTGGGGCCATTGTCGACGGCCACCACGATGCAGCCGGTGGGGTCCTGGCCGTTGGCGGCCAGCTGGTTCAGGGCCTCATCCACGCCCCACTCGCCGGCAAAGGAGGTGGCGGCGTCGAACACGTTCTGGCCATCCTGCAGGTACAATACGGGATATCGGCGGCCGCTGCTGGCGTAGCCGGGCGGCAAATACAGCCACACCCGGCGCGTGCGCCCCAGCTGCGGCATGGCGAAGGCCGTGGCGATGATGCTCACATTGGCCGCGGCCGTGGAGGTGGTGCCGCCGGTGCCGGCGAGGTCTTCCCAGTTCAGCACTTGGCACAGCACCGTGGCCGGGGCCGTGCCGAAAGTATAGGTGCGGTTGGGTACCGAGCCGTTGGCTGCATTGGTTTCGACGGCGGCCCAGGAACCGCGGGTGAACTTGTATTCCATGGTGCCGGTGGCAGCGGGCAGCGTAATCTGAAAAGTGCCGTCGGCGTTGCGGGTAAGGGCGTGGGCCGCGCTGCCGGGGTTCCAGCTGTTGAAAGTGCCCGCGATGTAGAGCGTGGCGTTGGCCGGCGTGTTGGCCGGCACGGCCGTGATTTTGAAGGTAACCTGCGCATGGGCGGCGAAGCCGATAAAGGCCAGCAGCAACGTAAAGAGCTTTCTCATGGGATTGGGTGGGAAGTTGGGCTCGTGAAGGTACGGGCGCGGCATGTGGGCGGCTCCCGTCATTCTGAGCGGAGCGAGGAAACTTGTCACGTCAGAACATCACCGTTCCCGCGTAATAAGGTCCTTCGCTCTGCTCAGGATGACAAGAGGCATTCCACCGGCAAACAATTAGCCCATCCAAACCGTCTTAGCAGCTACCATTTTATTCATCGAATAGAAATTATGTCTGATTCAACTGCCAAAACCTGGTTTATTACCGGCGTCTCGTCCGGTTTCGGCGAAGCGCTGGCCGACTATGTACTCGACAAAGGCGACCGCGTGGCCGCCACCTTCCGCAAGCCCGAGCAAGCCGACGAATTCACTAAAAAAGCCGACGGCCGCACCTTGGGCCTGGTTTGCGACGTGACCGACGAAGCCGCCGTGAAAAAGGCCATTGCCGACGCCATCGCCACATTCAATCAGCTCGATGTCATCGTGAACAACGCGGGCTACGGCTCCATGGGCAGCATCGAAGAGGTGCCGGCCGAGGAGGTGCAGCGCCAGTTCGACGTGAACGTATTTGGCGCGCTGCACGTGCTGCGGGCCGTGCTGCCGCAGCTGCGCAAGCAGCGCAGCGGCCACGTGCTCAACATTACCAGCATCGGCGGGCTGAAAACCTTCCCCGGCGTGGGCATCTATAACGCGTCGAAATTTGCGCTGGAGGCCATTGGTGAGAGCCTGAGCCAGCAGGTAGCCCCGCTCGGCATCAAGGTGACCAACATCGAGCCCAGCGGCTTCCGCACGAAGTGGGCGGGCGAGTCGGCTACCATTGCCACCACCAAAATTGCCGATTACGAGGCCACGGTAGGCGAAAACCTGCGCGGCATTCAGGGCTACAGCGGCAAGCAGCCCGGCGACCCGGTGCGCGCCGCCAAGGCCATGTACGACGTGGTGCAGCTCGAAAATCCGCCCCTGCACTTGCCGCTGGGCAAAGCGGCCGTGAAAGGGGCCCGCGAGAAATTCGCCAGCATTGCCAAGGAGCTGGAGCAGTACGCTGAAGTGGGCGACGCCGCCGATTTCCCGGCCGGGGAATAAGAAGGTAGAACGAAAAACTCCCCTCCTTTTTTAAGGAGGGGACATTTCAGCGCAGCTGAAATTGGGGTGGTCACCCTCGTTGAACGATATTGAACGGTGTCCTACGCCAGCAGTTCTATCCTCGTCCAACGATTCTACCACCCCGATTTTCGCTTCGCGAAAATGTCCCCTACTTAAAAAAGGAGGGGAGTTTGCCGTTCTTGCGCCTTCAATCTGACCCGCTATGCCCCTTTCCGCCAACGACTACGAAGCCACTTCCTGGGAAGACCTGCAGCGGCTGCTGTTCCAGGATACCTGGGATGCGCGCATTGGGCGCTTTCGGTCGCCGTTTGTGTATCGGGGTGGCCGCTCGCGTCATTTCCAGCTCGAAACCAGTCTGCAGCGCCTCGGCGGCGAATACCACAGCCTGGAGCACCACTTGCTGCGCAATTTCCGCAAGTACGCCCGCGAAACCAGCCTGCCCACCGCTACCACCAGCACCTGGGACTGGCTGGCCCTGGCCCAGCACCACGGCCTGCCCACCCGCCTGCTCGACTGGACGTACTCGCCTTACGTGGCCCTGCACTTTGCTACCGACGACCTGTCGGCCTACCACGAAGACGGCATCATTTGGGCCCTGAACTACGTGAAGGCCGCCGAGCACCTGCCCCAGCGCCTGCGTCAGGCCTTGCAGGCGGAAGGCTCCAACGTGTTCACCTCCGAGCTGCTACAGCCCGTGAGTAGCAGCCTGCGCGAACTAGAGGAACTGCAGGCCGAGCCCTACGTACTGTTTCTGGAGCCGCCCAGCCTCGATGCGCGCATCGTGCATCAGTACGCGCTGTTTTCGCTCATGAGCCAGTCGCAGAGCCAGCTGCACGACTGGCTGGCCAACCGGCCCGACCTGTATTTCCGCATCATTCTGCCGGCCCGCCTCAAGTGGGAGGTGCGCGACAAGCTCGACCAGGCCAACATTACCGAGCGGGTGCTACTGCCGGGCCTCGGCGGCCTCAGCCGCTGGCTGCACCGCCACTACTCGCCTCGCACCAACGGCAAAAACTTTCTGGACGACAACGAAATGCGCTGAGTGGCGAAATGGTGAGTAAACAGAACGTCATGCTGAGCTTGTCGAAGCATCTCTACCGCGCAACGCAATCCAATCGGATGAGTTTACTACTGCGGTAGAGATGCTTCGACAAGCTCAGCATGACGTTTTAGAAGGAAGTGCCGACTAACGCAAACTGCTGCTCAATCCTGCCAGGGCCAGCGCCAGCGGAAGCTACGCTCCTTGGCGCGGGCTTTCTGGGTGTGGTCTTGGCCTACCACCTGCACGTCCCACACCAGCCCCACGGCGCGCAGGGTGGCCACGAGGTACCAGCCCAAGTCGAGCTCGTACCACTGCGTGCTCATTTTGGCCGAGCTGGGGTGGGCGTGGTGGTTGTTGTGGAAACCCTCGCCGAACGACAGCGCGCCCAGCACCCAGTTGTTATAGCCGTGCTCGGTGGCGTCGTCGATGTCGTAGCGGGCGTAGCCGTATTTGTGCGAGATGAAGCCCACGAACCAGTGCCCCAGAATGGTGATGCTGATGCGCAGCGGCACGCACACTATCATGGCCTCAAACCCAAAAAAGGCCCAGATGAGGCCGGCCGCGGCCAGCACGTGCAGGTACCAGGTTTTCTCCAGAAAAGCCAGCCAGGGGTCGTACAGGTCTTCGTAGGGAATTTCGTAGCGGCTGATATCACCCGATTTCAGGGCGAAATGCAGGTTCCAGTAGTAGTCTTTGGCGATGGAATGGTCGTAGCGGAAGTAGGCCGGGCAGTCCATGCGATTCTGCCAATAGTCGCGGAAGTAATGCACCCGCACCCACGACAGCGGCCCGCCTAACCCCGTGTGTACGAACAAATACGCCAGCAGCCCCCGCGTAAACCGCGCGCAGCGGTACGAGCGGTGAATGATGCCGCGGTGCAGGCCAATGGAATGCCCGAAGCCCACCGTTACCACCGTAATAAGGGCCGAGGCCAGGCTGCGCGGGCCCGACAGGCTGGAAAAGCCCCACACCAGCGCCGGCACCAGCATCATGTAGAGCCAAACGATTTTGAGCCAGCCCGGCGTAAGCCGGTCGCCGGCGATAACCGGCGCTTCGGGAGTAGCAGTAGAAGCCATATCACGGATTAAAAAGCCTGATTTTCTACGAAGTTACACGACGAATATCCGGCAGCGAAATGGTTTTTTAACCAATTTTCGGATTGACTAAAACCCATTAATTCCTCCTCGCCCTACTGCCCCAACCGCTTCTTTGTCAGCCGGGTCGGAATATGTTCCATCGGCTTGTCGGGCCAGGGATGCCGGGGGTAGCGGCCCTTCAAATCCTTGCGCACCTCGAAGTAGCCCTTCTCCCAGAAGCTGCGCAGGTCGCGCGTCACCTGGGCCGGCCGGCCGCCGGGCGAGAGCAGGTGCAGCAGCAGCGGCAGGGCTAC